>CAYRXJ010000007.1:0-19128 GCA_964428235.1 uncultured Candidatus Bathyarchaeia archaeon
TTCTTCGCGGGGCAGTCGTCTTCCTGTGCTCTCAAGCACCACATCGAAGTTGAACTTAGTCCAGTCAATCTTCGTTGAGTCGGTCTCATTCAAGCAAGGTGTTCGTTTGCCCGCGTAGGTGAAGCTCGCTGCGTCCCAACTAATGTCAAGAGGTAGAGTGCCGTATGTCGAGTCATATTTCAGAAGGTGAGCGAGCGTCCGGGGAGGAGAAGTGGAGTTTATTGCCGCTATCTCGATGCTAGAGTCTTTCCTCTCTGTTAATGCCCGGTAAAAGCATCTGCCGATGCGTCCGAATCCGTTGATAGCTATTCTCATGCACAACGCCTCAGGTAATGAGGGATCAAGGGCTTAGATTCACACCTACAAATTGCTGACTTGCGAACGAACAAGAAGGCCATCACGTCTCGCTTAGGAGGCAATGATCTCGTTGAGCGGGCGGCCGTCGCAGTCTGCGGGAGGGCTAATGCCCACTATCTTGAGTAGAGTGGGAGCCATGTCTAAGAGTCCAGCATCCAGCTTCACTCCATGCTTTATGTCTGGACCAGCCATTCCCCAGAAGCCGTCGCGAGTATGTATTGACGAAAAGTGAGGTGAGGAACCCCAAAGTTCCTTGGTTCCCAGCCGCGGATTGACTTGGATCTTTTCAGTTTTTGAATAGAGTTCAACACAAAGGTCAGGCGCTTCGAATTCGTAAGGGCCTTTGAAAGCGTCCTTGAAATGGAATATCGGAGTTAACTTCTCGCCCGTTTTCGGGTCGGTAAGCTCGCTCATAATCCGGCACAACTTCTCTACCAGTCCCTCCACGGTCTGGGACGGCTGAGTGTCCTTGAGCTTGTCAACCAGGTCGTAGTTCACATAGATGTGTGCTTGGTGGCCGCCAGTCGAGAACGCGAGTGATTTGTCCCAGTCGACGTTGTCGATGAGACCTTGCAACGTTCGCTCTATTGCAGCTGATGCGGTCAACTTGTGGCTGATGAAATCGGGGGTTATCTTGTAAATGCCCGCTACCATTTTCGGAGGCATG
This sequence comes from uncultured Candidatus Bathyarchaeia archaeon, assembly GCA_964428235.1. Classification (GTDB taxonomy): domain Archaea; phylum Thermoproteota; class Bathyarchaeia; order 40CM-2-53-6; family 40CM-2-53-6; genus 40CM-2-53-6. The sequence goes on from CAYRXJ010000007.1 coordinate 1,025, forward strand.
TTTCTGAGAACCCACTTTCGGAGTCTAGTGTAAGAGTCTCCCTTGTTCTTCACTGGCCCCTTCACGGTCAGCAAGCCATTAGACTCCAGATACTTGTTCACGAACAGCGCAGAGGACACGGGCGCTGATCCATGGTCTGAAAGTATCAGTAACGGCGTATCGACTCCGACGAGCTTTCGGAGTTCCCCGACGGCATCGTCCATGTTGACGTACCAGTCTCTCAACACGTTGGTGTAAGGCGAGTCGGGAGTGTCCATGTATTTCCAGAAATCATGATGGACCAGATCGATTCCTTGAAGCGTCATTGCAAAAATGTCAGGCGTGTACCAATCGATTAGTAGCTTGGCTGTTTGCAATGACTTGTCATGCAGTCGTCGAACCACCGGAAGGTATGCTTTCTCGCCTCCTTTCATCTCGGTTGGTTTCGTCAAGGGGACGTCGACTTCGTATCCTCCTACCGCAGCGTCGATCCTTCCCATGAGGTCTGCAGGTGATGACCAGATCTTGCGGGTGGGAACAGGGAATCCGGATACCATGAACCCATTTACCGGATAAGGTGGGTATGTCCCAGGGAAGTTGAAGACGCCAACCTTCATACCGTTTTGAGAGCAAATATCCCAGAAACAGCCGAGATCCGGTGTGGTCCGGCCGAACTTTAGATGCCTATCTCTTCCTATGTATGTGAACCCGAATACCCCGATCTTGGCGGGGTTCTTGCCAGTTGCGAAGCATTGCCACGCAGGAACACTCTCAGGTGGAACGATCGATTTCAGTACGCCGTGGGCACCAGTGTCATAAACTGCGCGAATATTTGGAAGGCGGTCGATCCATTTGTCGATCAGGTATGGAGAGGCTGAGTCGATACCTATGACTAGTGCCTTCATTATCGTATCACCGGGGTTTGGGCGATCCGTTCGATGGGTTTCTTTTCTCCAATCGCTATTTTGATCTCTGCTAGCATGTTGCTCCAAACCGTCGAGGGCGGGTCGCTAGTGCTTATTCTGCTCAAGTTGAAGTGTTCAGCGACTTGTCGGTAGAGAATTTTTTCTAGCCTAATGAAGTCTGCACTGTGTTCTGGGCGATCACCCAGGATTCTCTGTTCGGGCGCATCAAGCACAAACGATATGTCAGGACGGGGAAGAAGTCTCAGCAAGAGAGTCTCTGAGGGAACCGTCACTCGGTTGTCTCGAAAGCCGACCATTACGTCGTAAACATATCGATCGGACACTGTGCTGTATCCAAGAATTCGACGAAGGCGTATTCCTGTCACAACTATTGGGACATAGATGAAAAGGAGATATATCGACCAGGCGACGCGGGTTGGTGTCATCTTTTCCAAGGTGACCGGTTCTATATGCAGAACTCTAGCCGCGCGTCGCACTATGAAACCGAAAGGATCGAGAAGGTCTTGGTGTCTGAGGTACGAGAACTTGTATCCGGAATTGTTTAGCAAATAGTAGCACTTTCCAGCGTTCGTAGATTTCCCAGAGCCGTGGGTCCCGCTGAGAGTTAGTAGGATCTTTTTCACTACCAGACCATGCCTCTTCCACCTGCCCTGACCGCCGCGCTGATAAAATCGAGAATTATCAGCGAAGGCGCGACGAGACACGAGATCGCACTCTTCAGTTTTCCATTAGCCGCATCTCGCGCCGCTTTGAGGAGAAAGAGCATGATTATCGCCGTTGTCGGGATCCGGTAAGGGAGCACCAGTCGGTCGCGTCTAAGGAATTGCAGTCTGTCTTTTCCGAACTTTTCTTGGGCCGCCTGCTTCAATGTAAGAAAGTCCTGGTTTTCGACATTGCAGGCATTGAGGAAGCGCTCGACTGACAATAGGTAGAATATGAATGCGTCACCGATTCGGGCTTTGTTGATTTTCTCGATGAGCTCGGCGCTATCAGACGTTCTGATTAGTTTCAGAAAGTCGAGGATATCCGAGAGTTTGAGGAAGTTGTGGCGGAACATTGCGTGGATTACACGAATTAGCACTCTGTCGGAGTCAGAGGTAATCCAAACCGGGTGACCCTCCACAGTAGTCATTCTCTTGTGAAGCAGGACCTGCGACGGGTCAAGGTGCATCTCTCCCAGCTGGCTAATCGTCGGATAGAGTTCGAAGTCGTGCTTGTAGCCCGGGAGGAAGCAACTGAACTTCCCAAGCAATCTGTCACAATGTGTCAGCCCTTGGGGTTGAGCTCTGTACTGGCTAATGAGAAATTTTTCAGCTGCTGCCATCTCCTTGGGAGATGGAACGAGAAGGTCGATATCATGTCCGATATCTGGAAGAGAGTCAAACGATTTGATCGCGACAAAGGAAATGTCGTTCTTTGCGAGCACTTTGCTCATCTGATCGTAGAGGTCAAATGCTTCAGTGGCGTCCTTTCTTGCCTCGTCAACATCGTCTTGAGGTAGATCGATTATCTCGGCTGCGCGAAGAAGGACCTTGTTCTTCTTCGCTAGCTTCAGCACTCTACTGATGTCTTTGACCTTGATCTCATGATTTCCCAGAAGAGCCTGTGCTAGCTGCAGAGATTCGGCTTCTCGACGAGCAGTCTTGACCCCACCAATCTCCTCGAGGAAATTCAGCTTCATTGCTAATCCGTCACCAGGAGAGGACGCCGATGGAAGAAGAACGTTGCCTTGTCGACAAGTGGACTCTTTCAGCTAAGTCTGAAGCAATCATTTCAATGTCACAGAGAAAATGTTCGGTGAGAATTGCCGGCATCAACCTAATTTTGTCCATTACTTTCGTATTATCTGATTGCGTAAGCAACGAAATCACGGTTCGCAATATTTATTCAATTCCAGACAACTTCTCCTTCGACAGCAAGAAGGTATCTTGGGATTTCTTTGTCATTACAATGATTGAAAGTAACTCTGTTACCTAGGAAGGGTTAAAACTCAGGAAAACAGAAATCGAGTCTTCAAGGTAGTGGAAGAACGGCCAAAGAAGTAGTCCTCGCTGGACCCGCAACTAATGGCGTGACTGAATCGGGTCCTCAAGTGAAACACGGTCGCAGAATCTCGATGATGCGGCCCGTTATTGATGAAGAGATGTTGCAGGCTGCCCTGTACTCCCTGCAAAACGAAAAACTGGTGATGGGGGAGAGCGTATTCAAGTTCGAGGAGGAGTTTGCCCGATATTGCGATGTCAAATATGCGATTTCGATAGGGTCAGGTACGGCGGCACTTCAAATTGCTCTTCAGTCGCTGGGAATAGGACAAGAAGACGAGGTTCTGACGACTCCATTCTCCTTCTTCGCTACCTCAAATGCTGTTATTCATGCCGGCGGCCGGCCAAGCTTCGCCGACGTGGAAGATAATGGCTTCAACTTGGACCCAAACAAGGCGGCTGAGAGGCTTACTGCGAAGACTCGTGCGATAATCCCGGTCCACCTCTACGGCCAACCTGCAAATATGGACGAGTTTCGCGACCTGGCTGATGACAAGGGGATTAGCCTCGTCGAAGATGCATGCCAGGCTCATGGAGCTGAATACGATGGACGCAAGGTCGGTTCCCTCGGAGACGTTGCTTGCTTTTCATTCTATTCAAGCAAGAACATGACTGTAGGTGGGGACGGAGGGATGATAGTAACGAATGATGCTGAGGTTGCAGATGCCGCTCGGAGCTTTCGAGATTGCGGGCGAGCGTCGAAGTATACAATGTCAAGGATCGGATACACTGCAAGACTCAACACAGTAAACGCCGCGATTGGGAGGGTTCAGCTCAGAAAGTTGGATCGTTGGAACCAAACTAGGAGAGGAATGGCAAATTTGTACCGGCAGGAACTGGAAGGCGCCTCTGGAGTTGAGCTTCCTCCGGCTGAGACTCTGAAGGAGAGGCCTGTCTACCACCTATTCGTGATCCGGAGCCAGCATAGAGACAAGTTGGCCTCGTATCTGGAGAAACACAATGTGGAAGCGGCGATCCACTACCCCGTTCCTATTCACCTTCAAGAACCATACCGAGCGCGCTACGGATATTCAGAGGGAGCTTTTCCGGTCTCAGAAAGGCTAGCGGGACAAGTGCTCAGTCTGCCGATTCACGCCACCATCACCGAGGAAGAAGTTCGAACCGTCTCTCGACTCGTTAGAGAATCTGACTAGAGTCAAAGAGGAGCTAGGCGAAATTGACGACCCCTGTCCGAATCGCGGTCATCGGTGCTGGTTATTGGGGAAAGAAAGTCATACGAGAGATTATTGACGTAGGCAAGACGACGGGACGGGTTCAGCTACATGCTGTGGTGGACAATTCACCAACGATGCTCGCTCAATGCCAACAGGAATTTGGTCATCTAGATTATCGAGTGGATTATCAAGAACTCTTGGATGATCCTGAGCTTTCCGGGGTCCATATTTGTACTCCGAACTCAACCCACTTCGAAGTCGCGTCCAACTTTCTCAAGCGCGGAAAGAATGTGCTCGTAGAGAAGCCGCTTACACTGAACTCGAAGGAGGCCTACCAGCTCGTCGACATCGCGGAATCAAACAAACGAGTCCTATGCGTCGGGCACATTCACCGATTCAACAATGGTGTTCGGGAACTCAGGCAGGCCATGAGCACGGGGATTCTCGGTGAGTTATACTATGTGCGTTTCGGATGGACGGGCTTCTTGCCGCCTCAGGGTCTCCGGGAGGTAATTACTGATCTCGCACCTCATCCATTCGACATATGCAATTATCTTCTCGATATGTGGCCGGACAAGATTACCTGCAGGGGCAAGGGATACAGGACCAAGGAAAACGAGGAGGTCGCGTTCATTACCGCTGAACACCCTGGAGGTTTGGCTGCTCAGGTCGAAGTAAGCTGGCTTGACAGAGAGAAACGCCGGGACGTAACGGTTGTAGGTAACAAAGGTATGGCGTATCTCGACTGCTCGGAACAAAAAGGTGTCTTACATGCGTCAAACAATACTCAAATTTCAATCACGCCCAGCAACACTTTGAGAGAAGAAGTGACTCATTTCGTGAACTGTATTTCCAACAACCATGAATCGAGACCCTATGCCAACCTCTCGGATGGAATCCTAGGGGCCAGGGTTGTCAGTGTCTTGGAGGCTGCACGCGAGTCTCTTCGTCAAGAAAGGACCGTGCAGGTCCAAATGCCCTTGGCCGAGGAGATTCCCGCAAAGTGAGCAGGCGTCCAAAGTACTCCATTCTCAAAAAGTCGAAGATCGACCAGTCATCGCGCGTTTATGACCAGGTCAACCTTTACGGGTGCACAATCGGGAAAAACACGAAAGTAGACGCGTTCGTCTACTTCGAAGAAGGCGTAACAATCGGGAACAACTGCAAGATCCGACCTTTCGTCTTCATCCCGACAGGCGTGACAATCGAGGATAACGTGTTCATCGGCCCAAGCGTCACGTTCACGAACGACAAATATCCAAGAGCCCACGGCAACTGGAAACTTCTAGAAACCCGAGTCAAGCGCTCGGCATCTATCGGAGCACGTTCTGTGATAAACCCCGGAGTGACAATAGGGGAGAACGCGCTTGTTGGAGCGGGCTCGGTGGTCACACGGGACATCCCGGACAACTCGATCGCCTATGGGAATCCAGCTCGCGTGGTTGGGAAGCGAGATCGGTATGACACAACCTCGAGTAGTTTGAAGAGGTAGCCCAATTGAAGTCGATCGCCATAATCCCAGTTTACGGGGAGTCCGATACAATTGGCAGAGTCTTGGAGCGCTTCGACCCAGGCTACGTTGACCAGGTTTGTGTGGTCGCCGACAAACCCGGAATGATGACCCTGAGTGCGATTGAAGGAGCCAGCAAGCTGGTTCGAGTACCCATTTGGACGATTTCGAATCCCGTTCGACAGGGAATCGGTTCCGCTATCAGACAAGGATACCGCTACGCTCTCGACAACCTGTTTGATCTAATTGTCGTGATGGCGGGCAATGGCAAGGATGACCCAAGGGAAATCCCGAGGCTTACCGGGCCCATCGTTGAAAGCGGCTTCGATTACGTGCAAGGGTCACGATTCCTCCCTGGAGGACGGAGAGACAACAATCCGTTTCTCAGAAGCATTTTCACGAGGTCGTTTCCGTACATTTGGTCAATAATGACAGGGGTACGATGCACCGAGGTCACGAACGGGTTCCGAGCATACAGAGCCTCGATCCTCCGGGACCCCAAGATCAATGTTTGGCAAAGCTGGCTTGACAATTATGAGCTAGAGTACTATCTCCACTACAAGGTATTAACGCTCGGCTACAAGTTCGCCGAGAGACCAGTTTCAAAAGACTACTCGGCTCTAAGAGACAAGAAATATTCTCACATTTCACCGTCCCAAGATTGGTGGCAGATTGTGGGCCCGCTCTTCCTCTTGCGCGCAGGAGCTAGAAAATAACGATGCGTCAACAATTCACGCCTCTCATCATAACAGGAGCTAGTGACCGAGAAGTTGCTGTTATGCAAGAAATCGCGGACTTTTGGAAAGTACCTCATTCACTCCAACCTGACACTAACGAGGCCAGGGTCACCGTTTCCACTTATCTCCCGCATAATTCCGAAAAATTTGAGACTAACACTTTAGTCATAACACCGGCCTCTGCTGACGCGGCCGAGAATGTGGCCCGGAGATTCGGGCTTGAGGTGGCAACTACTGAGGCTCACATTCGATTACCAATTACTCCAAAGGCGTCTGTGTCAATTCGAACCCGACTCTACAAGTTCTCGAGCCCTAACTTGGAGACTGTTTTGCAGGATTCCCAACACACTCTTCTTTACAAAATCCGAGGGTCACATGTGTACATCTTGGCCGTAGACCTCGTCACAAGCTACTCGGAAGTTCTTTATGACCGAATGGATGAGAAGCCGAACTGGAAATTTCGGCTCGTCACATGGCTACCTTTCTCGTACAAGCTAATCCCATCACGTCTTCGCAACTGGTTCTTCAAGACACAGCCGGGCGGACTCTTCTTGAAGGAAGAAGTGCAGGGGCCAGTCGAATGCCTCCGGTTGATCTTCCTCGCCTCTCTGGTTCGGGCTACGAAGGAACCTGTGCCTATAATCGGGTTCTGGAGAGCTGGAAAATCATATGCGTTCGTTGTAAGTCATGACGTCGAATCACGAGTTGGGCTCGAGGACGGAGTCGGGCGCCTCATACAAGTCGAACAAGAGATCGGGGTGCGTTCTACATGGAACATCCCAAGCGATCGATATCCAATGTCCTCGCAACTGCTAACTTCCCTCTCAAAGAAAGGTGAGATTGGAGGCCACGACACGAAACATGACGGTCGGCTCTTACTAGCAAGCAAAGAAAATCAACTCGATCGAGTGGCTCGTTGCAGAGAAAGGCTTGAGACCCTCTCTCACACTAATGTGCGCGGTTTTCGTGCACCACTCCTCCAACACTCGCGTGAACTCGCTAGATCTCTCAGTGAAGCAGGCTACGATTACGACTCTTCGATGCCGAACTGGGAGCCGCTCTCTCCGACCTCGCTCAAAGCTCATGGCATCGGAACCGTCTTTCCCCTACAACTATCGAACATCATCGAAATACCTGTGACAATGCCGCAAGATCATCAGCTGATCAGAGTTAGCCGTCTTGATGTCGCGAAGGCGGTTACGGAGCTTCTCAAGATTTCCAGATGGATCAAAGAGATTAGAGGCTCATGTGTTTTGCTCGTCCACCCCGACTACGAATTTGGTCAACGCGATGGGGTCAACGAATATCGTCGTTTGCTCAAAGAGTTCCGCTCAGATCCGAGTTGCGATGTCATGACCCTGGGTGAAATGGCTGAATGGTGGAGGAATAGGCAGGAATCATACATTGATTCAACCGGCGAGATCAAAAACCGTTCAGGAAGAAAGAATGACCTGCTCTCTAGTCTTCGGAAAGAATTAGTTATCGGTTATGACTCAGACGGTTTCAAAATACTTTCTGAAAGCAATTCGAAACTCGCCCGGACGCCTGCGAACTCAACCACTTGGTCGTGACTTTCACGAGCCTACTATCCTCCACCGTTGAATCGCTCTACTACTCGACGACAGGTGTCACCATCATCGTATTCACGATCGCTCTAGCCATCTTCTACAGTCGCTCTAAGCGACCTCGCGTCACAACTGATGGCGGATACACACCGTCAGTCTCGATTGTTATCCCGACTTATAATGAAGCATCAATAATCGTTCGCAAACTCGAAAACGTTGTTCTGCTCGACTATCCAAGTGACCAACTAGAGATCTTAGTTGTTGACAGCGCATCGAACGATGGGACCCCGAGTCTCGTTCAGAAGTTTGCCGAAGAACATAGGCGCGAGGTGAGAACTGTTCTCATCGAGCAACCTGTCCGGAGAGGAAAAAGCGAAGCGATCAACGACGCTCTGCTTCATGTTCGCTCCGAGATCATCGTGTTAACCGATGCCGACGTTACTTTTCGCCCAGATTCTGTGAGGACTCTTGTTGAGAACTTCCATAGGAAAGGAGTTGGCGCGGTCTCAGGGGTTGAAGTTCCAGTTGGTGGAAAATCGTTTCTCTCGCGCATCGAAGCAGATTATCGACAAATCTACACTTCAATTCGACTAGCTGAAGCCGAGACAGACGCTCCTTTCATGTGTGAGAGCGAGCTATCGGCATACAGGAGAGACTTGTTGGATCCTCTGCGTCCCGGAACCGTCTGCGATGACGTTGAGCTTACCATAATGGTGAGATCGAAGGGCTACGAGGCGCTGTATGCTTCAGAAGTTCCCTTCTTTGAGACCGAAGCCGGAGACCTGGGACCCAAGCTCCACCACAAGCTCCGAAGAGGAATGAACAACCAACATGCTCTGCTTCAAAACTCAAACGTGTTCTTTAACAGAAGATTTGGACGGTACGGGAGAGTTGTGTTTCCGTTCGAGTTCTTCGTACATATCGTCTCTCCAGTTCTCTTTAGTATCGCAGCAATCTCGTTGATTGGGCTCATAGTATTGTCTCCCGACACGGCACTGATCGCAGTTTTTGTCTCTGCGCTGGCTTCTATTCCATCCCTAGTAATTTTGGGGTCACTCGTTAAAAAGTTCCATCAAAGAGACGTAGCCGGGCTTTATGGGACCCGTTCGTGGATTCTTGGCGCTGCAACATTCCTCGCCTTCCAGTTTGTCCTATTCGTTGGGCTCTTGAAGCTGCTCGGGAAAGGTCCTCAAACTAATTGGCAGCAAGTTCGGGGCACTCGGGTTCCAATTACAGTTATAGCGTCAGGTTAGTCATTGCGAGGAAAGCTCGATACGGGTCCGATACTCTCTCCAGGCCGTAAGCGAAGAGGCTTGCTCATTGCTTTTTCAGGTGTGGATGGCAGCGGCAAATCCACTCAGGTGGAACTACTCGAAGAGAGCTTGTCAAGAGTCGACAAGAAAGCTCTACGGATTCGAAGCCGATGGCGTCCAGTTCTGTCTCTTCCGCTCCTCGTAGTCATGCGAAGGCTGGGTTACGCTCGCATCCATCGTGCGGGCGGAGTGTACATTGTTGAAACCCTTTTGCCTCGCCGGGGAGGCCTGACAGCCCTCTGGTGTTTCTTGACTCAGGTAGAGAATATCGTCAAAACGGGAGTGAAGCTTGTCTTCCCGTTGCTCTTGGGTAAGATCGTGATTTGCGATCGATACGTGCTGGATATGCTCATCGACGGAATGGCTGGGTTGCACGATTCTTCAGACCAGATCCGATTCGGGTTCAAACTTCTGCGGCTTCTCCCGAAACCCGATTTCGCATTCTTCATGGACATTGATCCCGAAGTTGCATTCAAGAGGAAGCCCGACCTCCCCAGTCTCGGAGACTATGTTGAAAGGCTCCAACTATATCGAGAATTGAGTTCTCAGTGGAGCGTTAGGATCGTTGATGCACGTGTTTCCGCGAGGTCAATTCAAGATCGAATCTGGGAAGTCATGAACTTCAAAAGTCTGGACGGCCTAGGTGCGCCTTCTCCAGAAGTCGTAACGCCGATAGCACGCAATAATGCCCGCGAGTATAACGAAAGCCGTTAAGGCAATGATGTTGTTCGCAGTTTGAAAGAACGGACCAAGTCCTAGCAATACACCGATCGTTATTGACACCAGAACGCTCAAGAAGATACTCAGACCCAATCTTTCCAAGATATTAACCTCGGATGCCGGAAAGATTATCACCGTTGTAAGAAACCCTGGAACAAAACCCAACAACGCTACACCGAACAAGGCCCTCAAGAAGGCGCCGGAACCCTCCCCGACATTCGACAATACCAGAATCAGTTCGATAACGGCGACAACAGAAGTGAGATAGAACCACCAGGACTCCGAAGGATCAGTGAGATGATTCATGAATGACCGAGGCTTTCGAGTTGACCGTTCTGTGGCCTTGTGAGGATCATGAATTGCAGTCATAGCAAACACTTCCGGTTATCCACCAGGTCACTCCACGCTCTCCATGCATTTGCACGTATGCCTCTTAGCTGCTTTCAATCGTCACCTTGTTCACGTCATTCGCTGGCTCGGGCAAATCCTAAAGCTCGACCACACTTACGTCGAAGTCGATCCGGATATGCACATTCACTATCCAGCATGTCTGGTAATATTGTTGCTTGTCACAGTCAGTCTAGGGGTGCTCGTCCAGAATGGACATGGGCAGTCCACCACGATTGATCAGGCTCAAAGGGAACTCATTCTAGCTTTCGTGGCAGTTCAGCAAGCCGATCTCAACGGCGTTTCCCCACAAGAGGTTGCACTGCTCGCCAGCAATCTCAATCTCGCCCTCGACTATGAGATCAATGCGACTAGATTCTCAGGAACTAACGTTACAGCCTCCAATGATTACGCGGTGAAATCGGAAGATCAGTCAGCGGCAACCTCGGATCAAGCTCGCAGCTGGTCAAACGCTGCTCAAAGCCAGTCCTTGTTCAATCAATTTGTCCTATATTCGATCGCCGTCGCTTCGGCCTTCGGCTCTTCGCTTGTTGTCTCTGAGCTTCATCGTGTTACACCAATAGTACGTACTATGAAACAACGCCTCAGGCGAGTTCGAGTCATTTGATCAGGATGAAGCGAAAGACCCTGTTTTTCCTCGCATTGTTTGTGAGCCTTAGCACTGTATATTCTTCAATTACCTACTTTGCCACAAGTAAGCCTCCCGCTCAAGAATACATTGCTTGGGGAATATTCTCTCAAAATGGGAGTCTCTCCAACTATTTCTCTGGGGGTGGAGCTAACATCACTCTTGGGAGGACCTTCAACTGGCACTTCAACGTCACCAACATGATGGGTTCAATCCAGTATGTGCAGGTAATCTATCGACTCGCCAACGATACCAGTGCTAGTCCAAATGCAACGATTCCTGCAAACGTCCTTCAGATTGGGAATGATTCGATCTTCATCCCGAACGGTCAGACGGGTTTTCTCGCGTTCACTTGGGTCCTGAACTCTAGGTCAATTGTTAATGGGATGGAATTCGTCAACTTGACGATAAACGGACAGAAAGTAACACCCGCGATAGGCGCTGTCGGCGGTCACTTCAGGTTCTTTTTTGAGCTATGGACCTACGATACAGGCTCAGGGTCATTTCTCTACGGTTACGAAGTTCAAAACGCGAGAATTGGTGCTCCTTTGCAGTTATGGTTCAACGTGCCGCAATAGTCATGTTTTCTCAGCCCAGTTCTTGGTTCGCGTAGACTTGATCTGTTCCCGTTGAGTAGACGAGATTGAAGTTCTGTGCGACAGTGTCAGTGTAGTTGTTCTTGGCTTCAATGTAGTATTGCGCATCTGGGCCGAACCTCAACATGTAGAGTGTCCGAGAGTAACCAGTCAGCACGATGTAGTTTACAGTCTTGTCTGCTGTCGCGTAAGTCAGATTGAAACCAGGAACCGTCGGATCGGTCGAGGGTTTCACATATCCCCCCGGCTTGTTCGCTAGATTGTTCTGTGCTATCTTCGGTTCTCTTATTGCACCGTCTATTCCGGCGAAGAATCTCCAGCCATCTTCTTCAGGATGAAAGTAAAGCACCGAGTGTTGTTGCGCCAGTCCCGCGGCCAAGTTTGAGGAGTAGAGAGATGATCCGGGTAGGTATTCTACAGGATCCACTCCATACCGTGTTAGGGGGATCGTGACCGAGAAAACCACTAACATCAGAAGGAAAACTACCTTTGTCATACCAGAAAGATCTACTCCACGGAGCGTCAGAACGGCTTTGCGCTCTAACAACCAGGCAGTCAGAATAACGAATGGGAAGAGTGCAAACAGATAGCTTCTTTGAAGAACATCGGCTCGCCCGAAGACCGCGATTGGAATAGTAGATACCGCGGCTAGGAAGAGTCCTCCTAGAAATAGCTCTCGGGTCTCAAATTTTCTAAGCAAGACGAAATAAGCGAGCCCAACTCCCCAAACAAGTGCTGACACTCCTTGTTCAGACAATATTGTCAGGCTGTAGCTGTACGACGGAACGGCCGCGACATTCGAAGTGGGGGTTGGAACTCCGAGAGGAAGTCGTAAGAACCCGGTCAGCGCCTTGCTCAACACAGACGACTCAGCCAATGCTCTTGCATCAATCGCAATTAGTCCCCACCAAAACAAGACCCAGGCAAAGAGGACTAGAATCGGAAAGAACATTCTCCTAGTCTGAACCTTAAGAGCTTGTTTCGATTTTAGGAAACATAGTACCAGGAATGCCACAAGCCCTAGGCTGACAGCGAGCGGTGTCTCCGGGTGACTTGACACGAAAACCGGAATTGCGACTAGTCCGGTTAACGTCCAAAGTCTTCGTCGAGGCTCGTCCTCAATCAGCTTAACAAGTAAATAGATCATTCCGAGGTACAATACTAGTTCCAAGCTTTGAGGACTGAGATGAAGCTGGAACCACAACCCGCCAACTAAGACGCCAGACGCGATTGAAGCGAACCGTTCGCTGTACATCCCAATGATGACGTATGTTTGAAAGACAACCACGAGGGCAATGCCTAGAGGATAGAATCTCATGAGCTGGAAAGGGTCAATTCCTGCAACAGACTCCAACTGTCCAACGAATGAGAAAACGCCTGGAAACTGGTGAACGTACCAGTTGGGGGATGTCAACCATCCCTGATAATTGAGCAGGTCTAACGAGTTTCCTGTGTGATAATACGCATCAAGAAATCGAGGGTCCTGATATGTGAAAGCGGGTAAACCGATAAGATAGAAAACTAGTAGAAACAGGGAGCCGATATCAACTGGCACTCGCCATCCTTTCGGGACGACTGACCTTACGAAGAACAGGGCTAGGGTCGCGGCTAGTCCCCACCAATAAGTGAATGTCAAGTGAGAATAGTAATAGAAGGAATTGGCGGTGAAAGCTGTGATTTTCACATTTGATGCTGTAACAAACCACAGGGAAACTGCTTGAGTGACTAGGACAAGGATGACAAGGAATGACTTCGAATCGATAGTCTCATAGACGGGCTTAGTCCAATCGAGCCCTAATCCCGGTTTTTCAACCGGTTGACGTATTGATCTCGGTTTACCAACTAGCTCTTCGATTTTCCCAATTTTCTTTTGAGCGGGTCTCGAGACTCTGTTATCGGCTTCAAGGCGAGTCACCCAATAGCCTGTTACAAAGATGAGTTCAGTGATCGCGAGGCCGATAATCCACTCATTAAGTAGTGTAAGTCCGACAGGGAAGTTCTGTGTAAGCCACGATCTGAAATAGGCGTTCGATTGACTCTCAAGGAACATCCAGTAGAGAAGCAGAACAATGAAAAACGACTGTGTAACAAGAAGTAGTTCGGTCTTTCTATGATGTTGCATTACGTCTCAGCCTGGACTCTGCGCTTTTTGGAATTTTGATCTCGAGGATTCGAGAAGTGAGCCCGCATTATAAGGAATCTTTATTCCAGTGCTTGGGTTTGCCTGGTTGCGAGTCGTTTGCTGTTTCCGCCGCGTGAGACACCGGAGTAATATTCTAAAGTTGAACCAGGCACTCGTAACTTGAGTGAGTGCAAGTTTGTCGCCTAGACCATCATCAGACTTGTTGAGAGCCGAAGGAAAGGCAAACCCAAAGGGTAAACCGTGTCCTCTCTGCAGCATTCCTCAATCTGAAGTCCTTGCCGAGTATCGTGATTGGAAACTTGTTCGAACGAAGACAATGAAGGGTCACAGGGAAAGACTAATGCTGTTTCACAAAAAACACTTGGGCACGCTTGATGAGTCCTCCGTTGGAGAGGCGTACTTGCTGTTGTCTCAGCTAGGAGCGAAATTTTTTTCTTTCACGGACAAGTGGGCGATCTTCGATCCTGCTTTCGCGACCGTCCCCGATCACTGGCATAGAATAGCCTCTGACCTCGAAGCCGGGACCGAGGACTATGATCAAATTCTGAAGACACCGCGAATGATAATCGACTCAAAGAACTCGACTGTGACAAGAGTATTTCTGGACAAGGAAGAAGAGCAATCCGACCTGCAGTAAAGTGCCCGTTTCGATTATGCCTCAGGACTGCCAGGACATCGGGCTTGGGGATTGGAACAGTAATCCTTGTAATCTGGAAATAACATGGTATTAGAAGTGTTAAACAATCACAGCTGCTCGTGTGTTGAGAATTCAATTCACTCAACTTTACCAACTTTTCAGTCCCGAGCAACCGGGAGTCTCCAGGTGAGACGCTTTTGCGTATGCATCTTGATGTGCGCCCTAGCCGTCTTGGCGTCTCTTCCAGCCCAACGGTCTGAGAGGCCTGTTCCAACGTTGTTGTCGGGAATGAGTAGGGTTTCTAGGATCAGTCCGATATCCCCCACGAGGGGTCAAGGCTTGCCTGTTGAACAGGTTCCACTCGAGGTGCCTATCCTTCAAGGATGGGGCGGGGTGACTCTATACGAGGCATCAAATTCAGATATGCAAACTACACTGCAGAGGTTAAACCAATCAGGGTACAACGCAGCGAGGATTGGGTTCGGACAAGGAATTACGGCGTGTTCAAGCGGGGAGTTGGGTTCTTGGAGCGCGTCGTGGCTCAACCAAACGATCCAAATCGCTCAGAAATATGGCACGTGGCTCGTGCTGGACTACCACAGCTACAACGATCTCACAGACCTAACCTGTGAACCTCAGTGGCTTTCATTTTGGAAAGGAGTTCTATCTACGAACTGGGGATACGGAAGAATTGTCTGGGAGCCAATAAACGAACCTGCTGGTGCAGTCTCGTTACTTACGACTGCCTACCAGACGTGGATTACGCAAGCGAGAACTCTCGGCGACTACCACTGGGTGGCTATTGAGAATCAAATCAGCAACAACGGATGCTCGTTCGATCCTCTTTCAATTGTCAATTGTTATCCGAATGTGACAGATCCATTCAATAGAACTTTCCTCTCGATTCATCCCTATCTCTTCTACAATCAATGGCAAAGCGGGGCTTACGGGAGCTGCAGCGCAGCGTCGATGTCCTGGGGGAACTTGACTGCTGAGTGTGTCGCAAACATCTACAACCAAGGAATGATGCAAGCAGCTTCAACACTTCGAATGCCGATTCTCGACACTGAGGGAGGTGCCGTATACTACAGCTGCAGCACAGTATGTGCAAACCCGCCCGATGCGATAGGAATCGATGACGCAAGCTACTCCAACACAACTCTTCATTTCATTCAATATCTGATGACCTTGATGCAATCCGAGAAGATGGGCTGGCTTTGGTGGGAGGCCGGTGAAGGATCCTGTTGCGGTGCACTTGACACTTGGGGGAAACTGTTGAGTTTCAAGGCCGTGGGTTCGCCGCCTCCCTCTAATCCGCCGTCTCAAACCAATTGCGCAAATTGCGGGTTATCGAGTCCTACTCTTATTTCGCTGGGAATTCTCGGTATCGCAGGTCTCACTGCCACTGTTGCTGTCGCAATCTTTCTGAGGAGAAGACATGTTCCTACGGAGTGAAAAGACGAGAGTTCTACGATGTCAGGACTCACTCGAGTTTGAGCCAGTCGACCAACCCGATTAGGTTCTTGACCTCTTTGAGAGGCGCTCGAGACATGCCTCCACTCGGAACGAGATTTTGCCTGTTCACCCAGACTGAATCTATTCCGAGTCTCGATACGGGTTCAATGTCGTGATACAAGCTTGCAGCAACGTGTAGCCATTTTCGATTCCGGCCCATGGCCTTACGTGCTTCTTCGAAGTGCTTTGGTCGGGGTTTATACGATCGGATTTGCTCTGCCGTTATGACGATATCGAAAGGGACCGTAAAGTGCTTGAGAGTCTCGGCGATCAGGTCGTTGTCAATATTTGATAATATTCCAAGCTTGGATTTCCTGGCTATCTTCTCCAAGGCAGGATTTATGTCAGCGAAGGGGCTCCATAGGGGCAATTCTTGGGCAAGAGCTCCGACTAGTTTCGAATCCACATTTAGCCCCATTCTCTCCAAAACTGCTTGGGCAGACATCGATAGTACTTCCTTGTAGGGTCGAAACGGAGTTTCTCTCTCAATCTTCCGTTCCTCTCGCTCGTAAAGATGGAAAACCTTGGACTGATCTATCCGTTCTAGTCCGCTCGCTTTGAGCATGCTCTTGAATGCAGCATGTATCCCCCTTTCCCAATCAATAAGTGTCCCGTAGCAATCGAAAGTGATCACGTCAAATTCTGGATTGCTCGCCAATCTCTTCAATCTCTTTGGTCTATTATCCCATTCCAGAGCATACTAACTGTCTCTCCGAGTGCTTGAACTTGTTGAGGCAGAAGAGCTGTTGTCCATGACAGGATTCTGAATATTCCCACCACGTTCTGGAAGAGTATTGACAAAGATAGCTTTCGGTATCCAATATTGTAAGTGCTATTCCCCAGTTTAAATCTCTCAATGTTGCACTGGTCTTGAATAGCGATTTGCGAGCCTCGAGGGGAGTCGTTCTCTTCCTAATAGTCCTCGTGATTTTTCCCCTAAATCTCTCCATTTTCGCTCCTTCACAAGTGGGAGTTGCGGCTGCTCCCGCACCAGGGTTTGTATTTGCCGCCTCAGGCGACCTCAATAGTCCACTAAAGGGTTCTGGCTATGATAGTCTTCGTTCCCTTTCATCTCTGAATCCCGCCTTTTTCCTTGGACTGGGCGACCTGAGCTACAATTCGAGTTACACAGGAACGCAGTGGTGCAGAGACTTCAAGGCACAATTTCCCAATATCGAAATCATACCGGGGTACCACGACACAGGGGATGATCCTTTTCTTTTGGACGCTTCCGCGACCCGATTCTATAATAAATTCGTTGGCTCTGTTTCCCCTCTATACGGGTGTCCATACACGATTGGCAACGTTCCGTCATCTCCTCCGTGCGGGCCTATTTGGTGCAGTTATGGCAAGGAATACTACTTTGACTATCCACCGAGCACTCCCAAGCCCTTGGCGAGGTTCGTTATGCTCAGTCCAGACATTTACAACATTACCGGAGGATGTAGCCCTTCATGCATTACTGACCCAGTGAACAAGCAGTGCGATCAGTTTCATGATTGCTGGAACTACAAGCAGAACGATACATCTGATATTTACCCCGATCTTAAGGCCAACTACACCCCTCAATACGTTAACAACTGGAATTGGGCAAAGACGGTTATCGAGAATGCCCAGGAGAACAATGAGTGGGTAATCGTGGGTGTCCACAAGCTCTGTATTAGCGCGAGCAGTGAGAATTGTGAGATCGGAACCGATCTCTTCAATCTCCTCCTTAGGGAGAAGGTAGACCTAGTTCTTTCGGGGGACGACCACGCGTATGAGAGAAGCAAGCAGCTTGCTCTAAATAGCACAGACTCGGGTAGTGGGCCTCTGTGCGCAGGAATCACTACCAATACGGCAACGTGGGCGACATTTGATCCTGGATGCATAATCGATGATGGCTCGAATGGGTACTACAAACCGGGTGCCGGCACAGTGGTTGTTACCGCGGGAACCTTCGGCGCTCCGAAACTGTACAACGTGAACGACCCTTCGATAAACAACGGATACAATGCTGACGAAGCTGGATACTTCGTCAAACTCATGGGAGGCAACACTCCAGGCAATGGCAACGGCTTCGTTGCGTACACGGTTTCAGGCCCGAAAGGTGCAGATGGCAGGATAGATGTCCAGACCCATTTCTAGGGGACGTTTCAGGCCTCTTTCAGCATCTCTCAACCTCCGGTTTCTGCTGTGACGTGGTTACCTGCGAACCCATCTGCGGGAGG
>CAYRXJ010000008.1:0-17966 GCA_964428235.1 uncultured Candidatus Bathyarchaeia archaeon
TCTCAGTGACCAATTGTGGCGAGGAAGAAGGAACGACTCGCAATCCGTTACACTCCAGACGAGATCGAAGAACGTGACTCTCGGGTTGGTCATCAAAACGACCCCCAAGAACTCAGGATATACATCAAACAATTGTCCAGAGCACTGAAATTCCTGCCTCTTGGAAGCAGGGCCTACTACGCAGTGACTGGAGAGCTCCTGAGAGCAAACACGCAGTTGAGAGCTCTAATGCCAGCCGGGTCCGCGGTGAAGGGCCAACACCAACCCTAAGCTCCTCTCCCAGACAATTCTTCAGGCTTACACTTTCCCCGCTCGGCGAGCAATCATCTAATTATTCGAAATAACTATAAGCCACAGAACCCGCGAGACGCCGAAAGCGTTCCTTCAATGTCTTCTCAGACACTCGGCGACACTAAAATCAGCGAGCTGACACTCGTCCGGCTCAAAGACCCAGTCCTAATCCAAGGCCTGCCTGGACTCGGATACGTAGGCAAAGTCGCCGTCGATTATTTCATTGAAAAGCTCAAACCCAAGAAAATGGGTGAGCTCTACTCCAGCTACCTCCTTTTTCCAGACGGGAACCTTGGAATAAACATCTCAGAAGATGGAACATACTCCCTTCCAAGATACGAGTTCTACGGTTTCGGCGACCTCGAACCCAATGTCATCCTATTGACGGGCGACGCCCAGCCGAGCGTTACAGGACAATACGAGGTCGCCAGTACAGTCCTCGACTACGCCCAACGATTTGGATGCAAAGAAGTCTACACGATGGGAGGATATGGTACACGATCAGGAAACGATGTAGGCGCCGTATACGCAGTGGTCGGAGAAGCTGAGCTGGGAGAACGACTAAGAAAGATGGGTGCGAAACTCGCAAAAGGAGGAGCAGTTACTGGAGCTGCAGGAGTGATTCTCGGAATCGGGCGACAACGCGGCCTCAGATGCGCAGGTCTACTGGGCGCTACAACGGGCGCTTACCCTGACCTCGAAGCAGCCAGGGCCGTGATCCAAATGCTCACAGGGCTAGTGAGCATCCCTGTTGATCTCAAGGAACTTGACACTGAGATCGAAGATATGAGAAAGAAGATGGAACGGCTCAGACACACGGAGACTGAAGAGACCAAAGAAAGCGAGGACAAGCCGGAAGAGGGAAAAGACCGCTACATTACCTAGTCCAAGAGAATCGAGCAAAACTCTCATTACTTCAACTAGTACTTTCGGTTTTATAGACGGTTCGTCAAAGGCATGGCTGTCGAGAATTGCTTGAGGCAAGCCTTGAGAGAAACGGGGTCACCTACAAAGTAAGCGTTCTAACAATGGACAACGCGGTCTTCGCATTCTTCTTCGAAGACACTCTGAAGATCGGCACACTGGCTGTCTCTACACCAGGACTGCGTGATGGAGCGGTTGGAACCTCATCAGTGCTGCTCGGGAGTAAATACCTAATCGCAGCTAGAGCACTTTCCGAGAGAGTGGCGGCCAAGTACAGTAAGATGGGCATCGTGTCAATGAACACGAGACTCGCTGAAGGAGAAGCACTCCGCCTCTACGTAGAACTGCTCGATAAGGCAGAACCGAAAGGACCGGCGGAGACCCCTTAGAACTAAAGATTGAAGATGAAACCTAGGGCTATTGTGATCACCGTGGCAGTGAACGCTATCGCTGCCACAGCGTCATCGAACCTCTCAACACTCATCGGATAGTTGTCCTACGAGCAATTGTTGAGAGAATGTTCTGAACTCTTGGTGAGTATGTCGGCCGATTCTCTGACATTTTCTTTCACTGACAAGAAAGGGTGTTCGCGGATCGCGTTATCTCATGTGTAACACTTCGTTGATGCTTGGAACTTCCGAGATTCTTTAATAGTGAAGATCTAGTTTTGGCGCGTGTCCTCTCGCGTGATGTCTCGTCTAGACTTTTTGCGCTAGGTCTAGTGGAGTCTAGCGCCAATTGTTAAGTCGGTTCGAACCGGTTTCTTTGCCTTCGATGCCATTCAGTTCGTTGATCCATTCCGGAACAATTACTGCTCTGATGAGTTCTTGGATTGTTATTCCTCTTCGTTTAGCGATTTTTTCTAGCTCGCGATAGATTAGGTCGTCCAGTGTCTGCATGAACTTTGGCAGCGTCAGGCACCACGGTTTCTCGAGATATCACCATCATTTCTAGGGTTGAAATAAAGTGCTGATGTAACTTATAGAATTCCAAGGAAGTGACAGAGCCGAGGAGAGAGTGATGAGTCTGAGTCTTATTTCTTCATCGTCGATGACTCTTCAAGAATATGTCTTGCGACAGGCTCGACCTTGGATCTGTGAGCCTCACTCGTATAGACCCTGACTAGATTCATGAAGCTCTGGAGCACGCCTACAATTCTGGAGACCTCTGCAAGAGGGATCCTCTGCTTCCTGCCGTCAGGCAACTGCTTGAACACCGGAACATCAATCGATTGTAGCGATACGACGCTGTGGTAAGGCACTGAAGGGAGACTCGGCGCGTCAATAATTACTTCATCAAGTGAGACACGTGCTTTCTTCGCGATTTCTTTCTCGATATCCGACCGAACTCTTTCGCTTGAGATCGCGTTGGACACCCTCTCGTCTGAGGAGAACACTGGGTGCTCATACGCACACTTCAGCAGCTGTCTCGACTCAAGCTGCTGCATTATCTTGGCGGATTTCTTGGATTCTTTGAGAGCCGTCCACACCTTGTAATCATCAAGTCTGAGATAGTCTTCGGGGCGATCAAAACTCAACAGATCGAGATCGTCTCTCGCCGCATCTAACGCCTTGACCATCATTATCTGAACGGCTCTCGATGCCTTGTGAAAGTATATCGTCCGGAAAGACTCAAACCGCGCTAAGAGAAAGCTTTCCAGTGTCGCAACAGCGGACCTGTTCAACGAAAGCCTCTTGTCGATAACATCCATCGCATAAAGGAGCCGATGGACATCGACCGACCCATACCCAGCGCCAGTGTGAAAGGAGTCTCGGACGACATAATCCATCTTATCGACGTCGATATTGCTACTGATTATCTGATCCAGATAGGGATGAGTCTTGCTGTCTAGCCGTCCGACGGCTAGCCGGCCCAGGGCCTTAGGGTCGAATCCCTTAGCTTCGAGTCTCGGGGCAATCTCGGTCTCGTTTACCAGCCACGGGACGAAGTCCTCGTGACTCTTCTGGAGGTATTTTTCCATCAAGGGTTCGAAAACATGAGAAAACGGCCCGTGCCCAATATCGTGCAGCAACGCGGCGAGCCGGAGTTGTTCTTTTTCGTGTCGTGGAAGGTCTACTGGTAATGCCTCTGCAACAGCACCTGCCAGATACATTGCCCCCAGCACATGTTCGAACCGTGTGTGATTGGCAGCTGGATACACAAATTCTGATCCCGCTAGTTGTCTGATTCGTTTCAATCTTTGAATAGGTCGCGTGTCGATGATAGCTCTCTCAACTAGACTGATCCTAACGTATCCGTGAATTGGATCCTTGATGAAACCTCCCAGTTTCTCGCCCAATTCTTCTCCCGGCGGAAAGCGAACTCATGCCTTGATAACTTCTCATCTAAGAGTGTTGAGAAGTCTCTTTTTATCCCAGGACCCCGCTTTTCAAGGCTCTGGGAACTTAGAGTGGTTCAGGACAAGATCCTCTGTTTTGCTTGTTCAGTGAAGGGAATTGAGAGAACCTTTCAGACATACTACGAGCTGCAGGACCATCTTTACAAGGACCACGATATGAATAAGGACCCTGCTATGGAAAATTTCAACAAAGAGAAACCATCCAAGACGGGTTCTGCGACATAGTCAGCCGACGAGGATCGGTATCAGCAGCTGGATTGGAAGAAGGATTACTGCTGATATGATGAAGGTCAGCAAGCTGTTTTGAGTACTGAATCCGACCGAGTGCTTGACGGCGTACACACTTGCAATGATCATCCAAGCCGTTCCGATGGCCCTCGCTAGATCAGACAGCACCAGAATCGGAGTGAGTGTTAGAATGAAGATAATGCCTGGGGACCAGGCGAATAAGAAAGGTCGTGCAAGTCTCGCATAGGTAATCGGTTGATGGAAGAGCTTCGTGACGACTAGAAAGGTTGTGCCAGACCAGATGAAGGCAATGATGAACGAACCGAGGAGCCCGACCAACGTGACCGTCAATACTTGAAAGGTGGAAAAACCTGCGTCAAAATAGCCGAGAAGAGCAAAACCGGCGCCATAACAAATGCCTACTATTGGAATGACGAGAAGCGCCTGGACCATTGCCGTCGGATCATCTCTCAATTGCTCAAAGCTCTCACGTTTCAATCGAGCGGCCCTTTCCATTCGAAGAACCATTTTTCTCATTGAGAGATCTTGTGGAACCGTAAACAGACCAGTCATGAGCCTACTCCAAACAATATCTCTAACGGGACGCTTATCAATTCATAGGAAAAACAATTGGCGAAAATTCTACGACGCTTCATTTGACTCACTTTGCTTCGTCTATATTGTCATCTGGATGAATGCGAGTATCAGCAGCCCAACGACCGAAGTCAAAAGTGCTCTTTGTGTGTTGAAGCCCATCGCGTTCTTGAGCGCAACGAACTCCGAAGCCACAATCCATACTGATGCTACAGCAGCTACTCCTATCACCACTGGACGGAAAGGTACCGCGATTAGGATGAAGAGTACACCCGGTCCCGTAGAGAAGAAGAGTGGCCGAGCGAGCTCCCAGTAACGGGTCTTGCCTTGGAACAGTTTTGTTCCGACAAGGAATACTGTCGCAGACCATACAAACACGGCGAAGTCAGTGAAGATCATGGTTGCAATCGTGCCTGAAATTAGCTGTGTTGCCGAGAGCGTATGTTTTTGAAACCCATCGAGAATGTTGTATCCTATTCCGTAAGATAGCCCGACAAGTAATAACACGGCCAATGCCTGGCCGTTTGCGGTCGTGTCTTCCCTGAGCTCGCTTATAGTTGCAGTTTCAAATCTTGCAACCTTAGAGGCTCGCATGGCTAGCTGTTGGATCTTACGCCTCGTTACCGGGCGTTCGTGCCCTACTGCCACTCCTGGAACCTATTCCAAACGGTCTCTTGCGAGACTTATCAACTAATAGCCGGAAGATGACCGCCTTGCAGGTAGACCAAAGAGTTGTTCGGTCTCGAAGCCACAGTGAAGGAAAAACTCCAAGGCCCATTGGACTTCAAAATCGCTGCTATGCCGGACTTCTTTCTTGACTACGTTCTCGGTTTCCCGGGAAGACTGGAAGACCTGGCTGGAGTAATGATCCCAGTGGCTGAGAAAGGAGGAGGTAACATCCTCGGTTGGAAGCACATGGTCGGGAGAGGCGGGAACGCCTCTAATTTTTCATCGCAGTTGGCGAAGCTTGGGGCAAATGTCGTTCCAGTGATCGAAACCGATGAGCTGGGAAAAGGAATCCTGACCCAGTCTCTGAAGAACGCTGATCTCTCTCACGTTAGAAGCACGGGTTCCCTCTCGAGGACACTCGCGCTCGAAGCAGAACATTCCGGAAGAAGAGTCAATGTAATGGCCAGTGACCCTGGCTCTCTGGCGAGTTTCGGCCCAGACAAGTTAACTGAAAAGGACAAGGAACTGATCTCTGAAGCAGACTATGTCTGCATCTTCAACTGGAACCAAAACCTGAAGGGCACCGAGCTCGCCGAGGACGTCTTTCAGACTGTCAAGAAAAACGGAAATGGCGTAACCTTTTTCGATCCTGGTGACCCCACGTCAAGAGCAAGCGACATTCCTAAGCTAAACGATCGCGTTCTATCCAGGGGGCTGGTTGACGTTCTTAGCGTCAACGAGAACGAGTTGACTCAGCTCGGGCACATTCTAGGCGCGGAAACGAGTGGGATGGAGGGCGAGGAAGAGAATCCGCTTTTCCATGCGGCGAGTGTCTTCAGTATGCTCGGGAGTCGGGTAGATCTCCACACTCCCGAGTACTCTGCTACGTTCGTCGATGGTCAGAGAGAACGGGTTCTCTGTTCGAAGGCTACTCCATTGAAGGTCACGGGTGCAGGTGACGTGTGGAATGCTGGCGACATTCTTGCCCAAGCTGTCGGCCTTAGCCACAAGGAAAGACTTGCTTTCGCGAATTCTACGGCAGCCGCTTACATGAAGAAGCCTGATCTGGAACCGTGCTCGCTAGATGAGATTCTTGCCCAATTGCGGGAGATAGGGGAGCTCAACGCTCTTTAGCGGAAGAGGAAGATTCCAGTCGGTATTGATAACTCGCGTTTTCGCGGACGCGGTTCACCAGTCTTAAATCAGCTCTCCAATGTAAAGACGCGAGAGCTGGCTTCAGCCAATTGCGTGAGATTGCCCCCGGAGTATACCGCGTTCCTGCTCGGGCGGCGAATACGTATCTCGTCGAGGCGCCAAAAGGGTTGATACTGGTTGATACTGGACTTCCTGGAAGTCAAAATGGGATTCTCAAGGCGATAGCGAAGATTGGAAGGAGTCCTTCAGATCTTAGGGTTGTTCTGCTGACTCATCGTCATTTGGATCATACTGGGAGCGCGGCGGTTTTGAAGAAGCAGACTGGTGCGAAGCTCGTGTCCCATCCGTTTGAGAAGCCATACGCCGCGGGAACTTTGGTCGTAAAGGCTCCCAATGCGTGGAGTGTCTACGGAAAGCTTGTGAGAAAGCTGACGACTCTTGAGTATTGGTCTCTGAAGCTTTTCCGGATAATCAAGTTTCAACCGGCACTTGTCGATCTGGCCGCAGATGAAGATACTGCCCTGGAGCAGACTGGACTTGATGGAAGCGTGGTCTTGACGCCGGGACACACTAAGGGATCTGTCTCGCTGTTTCTGAACGGGCCCAAAGTAGCGATTGTTGGTGATCTACTTCGATCACGCTGGGGAAAGCTGGTTGAGCCTCTACTCATGGAGAATGTTCTCCAGACGCAGGCGAGCGTGAAGAGATTGTTAGATTTGGAGCCGGAGATTATCTGTCCTGGGCACGGGAAACCGTTGCCTGCAGCCAAAGTGAAGCTTGGAAAGCAGGCTGCAAGGAGTGCGGTGCCCAAGGTGAAAAAGGAAGAAGAAGAGGAGAATTTGGAGGAGTTAACGTCTGGCCTTTTCTAGCCGTCTCTCAACGTCGTCCCAGTTGACGACATTCCACCAGGCGTCAACATAGGCGGCTCGGTCGTTCTTGTATTGTAGGTAGTATGCGTGTTCCCATACATCGAGTACGAGCAACGGGGTTACTCCTTGGATTGTTAGGTCGTTGTGTTTCTCTGTTTGCAGAGTGATTAGTTGTTGGGACCATGGCTCGTAGGCTAGCGCTGCCCAGCCGCTCCCTTCAACTTGTTTGGCGGCTGTGCTGAACTGTTCTTTGAAGCTCTCGAACCTGCCGAAGTCGGCGTTGATCTGGTCGGCTATTTGTCCGCCTGGTTTGCCTCCGCCGTTAGGTTTCATGTTGGGCCAGAATGTGCTGTGCATTGTGTGGCCGCTGCCGTGGAAGGCGAGGTCGCGCTCGATGGCTTTGACATCGACGCCGGCGAACCCTGTTTCGCGTGCTTTCTGGAGCTTGTCAAGGGCGGCGTTGGCTCCGTTTACGTAGGCTAGGTGGTGCTTGTCATGGTGGAGCTTCATGATCTCTTCGCTGACAGTCGGGACGAGAGCGTTGTATGCGAAGGGTAGATCAGGTAGCTTGTACCTGTGATGTGGCATAATGGCTGGACGGCTGTCTCGTTACTAAAAACTATGCTCGGACAAGCGTCGAAAGGGTGTTTTGTATCACTCGGGTTTTTTGAGCGCAATCCCCGGGTATTTTCTAGTCTCTCGCTGTCTGGCAGTGAGAATGGGCTTGTTTGGCGGATCAGGGGCTGTAGTCAGCCTGGATGGCTCTGCGAAAACTCGACTTCTCCCGTGTGAAACATAGCGGTTTGTTCGCAGCCCTCCCAGAAACGAGAACAGGGGTGAGAATGAACGATTTCTCTTATTCAAAAAGTCGGTTCGCCGGATATGACCCTTCGTTGAGAAGCTTGGCCATAATCCCAGCATTTCGGAAAGCTCGGGCAGTAAGATTCTTGATTGCGTCCTAAAGTGGTAACAAGAACCGGAGAGCGTGATTGGACAAGAGCGAGTATCCTGAGCACTTTTTGGACTTTCTAGAATTCCTGCGCGAGAAGTATCACGTTGATAAGAGGCAACTCTTTGTCGAGTATAGCTCAAGGCCTCCTCCCCCAGTTAAGGGTCCAAGATTCGGATACTACGAGGGATTGCTCTCGTTCCGTGAACGTGAGGGCACTACAGAATTTCTGATTACCGTGTTCAAAGTCTCGCGAGAACCACTCCTTACGCTCGCGCACGAGTTCGCACATCTAGTCAAGAACATAGAAGCGGGAACATTCGATAAGCGACTCCGCCCACCAATCGATGAGACGGAAAGGGCCCTCGATGAGCAGGCCCTCCATGACTTGCAGGAGTTTCAACGTCTCGGACGTTCGCGATCTCCCTGAGAGGCTCGCGAATACCTCAACTGGTACTCGTTCCATACAATATTGACATGCTGAAAGTTCGAGACGCGACTCGCCGTGATGTTCCCCTAATACTATCTCTTGTTCGCGAGCTTGCTGACTATGAGCGCGAGCCGAACGCGGTCTCGGCGACAAAGGCCGACTTTACACGCGATGGCTACTCAAAGAAGGTTCCGAAATTTCGAGCTATCATCGCCGAGTGGAACACCAAGCCCGCCGGAATGGCCCTGTTCTTTGATCATTATTCGACCTGGCAAGGAAAACATGGGATATTCATTGAAGACCTGATCGTAAGATCTCGATTCCGGGGCAAAGGCGTCGGCCAGGCGCTGATGACTAGACTGGCTGAAATCGCCGAGAAAGAAGGGTGTTATGGCATGCGGTGGGAGGTGCATAGCTGGAACAAACCTGCAATAGCTTTCTACCGTCAACTGGGAGGAAGCTTCCGAAGTAATGGACGGGTTATGCAGTTGAAAGGAAAGAAACTCGGACGACTGGCTGAAATGCAAGGCTAGCGAAACTGCTCTTCGATATCTAATCTCCCCCGGTAGCGGCAGTGTAAAGATTAGGTAAAGTTCTCAATGGATTCGAGTTAATATTTCGCGTCTCGTACTTCTTGGAATACGAAATACGCCCCGGCAGTTACCGCCAGCATCAAAAGACCATAGACCTGCAATGTTGGTCCAATCTGCAGATACCGTGCAACTCCGACAGTTGACACGGCTGCGATGGGTGTCGCAATAGTAACAAGTGCCCCAAGGGACGTAAAGACGCGGCCTAGCAAGTTACCGGGAACCTTTGCCTGGACGAGAACTTGAAGTGGAAGATTTGCGAACGCCAGACAAAATCCAATGGCGAACATGAGCGCAATACTATAGATCGCGACGGTACTGATTCCAATGAGAACGACAGAGCCTGCTGTGCCGAAAACGCCTAGAAACAACAGTTTGCCCACATACTTTCTTGATTCTATCTTTCCAACAATCACCGAGCCCACTACGATTCCTAGAGACAATGTAGCGAGCATCTCGCCATAGGTACCGGCGTCCCCGTGAACGACATATTTTGCATACACAGATATGAGAGCTTGAATGCCTCCCCCAAAGAAGTTCAGGACTAAAGCTAGGGAAATAACTTCTATCAGAAGCCGACTCGATCGAACATACCGGATTCCCTCCAAGAACTTGTCTTTGAACGAATCAGGTCTGGCTCCTTCAATGGCAATTGCCGAAGTTGGCGCCACGGGAATTTCCATCACACTACGGGCTATGAAGAATACACTTAGTGCTGCAAAAACGAATGTGAGAGCGTCATAGTAAATCGGAACTTCAATGCCCAATAACAGTACCAAGAGTCCGCCGATCCCATACCCAGCGATTTGGTTCAGGGAGGTACTGATTGAGAATAGGCCGTTCGCTGCTGCGAGATCTTCTTTCACCATTAGTGAAGGAATAACTGCCGTGATTGAAGGTCTCACGAACTGAGCTCCAGTATTCAGTGCGAACAGAAGGCCAAGGAGAACTGGGAAGTTAAGATTGCCGATTGCGTACAGCACTGCTATTGCCGCGACTGTTATTGCTTGGAAAATGTTGCTGACCAAGATCAGGTCTCGCCGATTGAACTTGTCCACAAAAACTCCCGCGAACGGGCCAATGACGACCGCGGGTAGGAGGATTGTCGCCGTCGTGAGTCCGACTTTCAGGATAGGGTCTGCAAGCTGGGTGACCAGCCAGAGAGCCACAACGTCGAAGATGTAGTCTCCTGATTGTGAAACCATCTGACCGATCCAAAGGAGACTAAATGATCTGTTGGAAAGGACTCTGCGGAAACTGGATTTCTGGGGTTCTGTTAGGATCGCCATACGTATAAACGCTCTTGATACGTAACAATTATATTGACCCGTATATGAGTCTTCCGGACGAATGCCAAAGCACGATATCTACAAAGTACTTCTGAACACTCTCGGGAACCCAACAAAGCTCAGTGTGATGATGCTCCTTTCCCGGCACGACAGGATGACCGTGACACAAATGTCCAAGCTCGTCAAGGTCACCAAAGCTAACCTCTACCACTTCGTAAATCAAATGGTCAGGGACGGCATGCTCTCCGAGCCTGAAGCTGTTGTAAACAAGAATTTTGTCGAAAAATTCTATCACCTAGACGAGAAATTCTTCAAGGGCCTCGACCCCGAAAAACAAAGAAAGAGATTGAGGGCCTCGTCACCGTCTGAGCTCAAGACAATCCTGCAGTCAGCTCTCGTCTCAATTGGATTGGACTTGCGCTTGATAGCCGAAGAACTATCTGACGCGGACACGAACACTCTAGCCAAGATCACTAAGCTAGTCGCAGAGGAGAAGATCATCTTGGCCTATACGACTCTGTCTGACAAAGCCTACGACTCTATCGTCAAAGAACTAAAGGAGGTCAACAGAAGCGTCAAGATTGACGACGAAGTCAAGATCTCACAGCAAAAGAACAGAGTGCTGGTAGTTGCTCTCCCCAGGTTAACTCCAGAAAAGACCTAGGGCAGAGAAACCATTAGGCGAGGCTTTTTTACGAAATCTCACTAGTCTCGCGACAACTTGGTTCTCTCGACGCCAATAGGCATCATTGTCATCGGCGTCTTCATAGGAACGTACATCCTCATTCTATCCGACAAGTTCCACAAACCCTCAGCTGCTGTGCTCGGGGCTACGCTGATGGTTGGGACGGGCATTCTGACAGAATCTGATCTGTCATCGGCAATCAACTGGCAAGCACTCGGAGTCCTTCTAGGAATGTTCATCATCGCTTCGTCCCTTCGAGAAGCCGGATTTTTCGAATGGGTCGGGCTACACCTCGCAAGATCTGTAGATGCCCATCCCATCAGGATGTACATTCTCCTCCCATTGATGACCGCTGGGATGGCTTCACTACTCGACATCGTGACGGTGGCGCTATTCATCGTTCCGCTGACAATCGAAGTATTCGAAGGACTCGAGATCGACCCAGTCCCTTTTGTCATAACTGAGGTACTCGCAGCAAACGTTGGCGGCATCGCAACTATGGTAGGGGATCCTACGAACGTGATAATCGGTTCAACCCTTGGTCTCAACTTCAACCAATTTCTCCAGAACACGGCACCAATCGCCCTCGCCACCATCACTGTCAACGTCGGGGTGCTATACCTGAAGAATCGACGATTTCTCCATCAGGACGCGATGAGACGACACCGGCAAAGGCTGGTTCTAGACTTGCGAAAACCATCCGAGGCCGTGAAGGACCCCGGACTGTTGCGCGTCAGCCTGGTTTCCCTCTTGCTCGCAGTTAGTTTCCTAATCGTGCACACCTTTCTAGGGGTCTCCGCGGCTCTTGCCACGCTTCTGCCAGCGTTTCTGATTCTTGTCTATGAGTCGTCGAGATCGAACGAGGTACAGCATGTTCTCGCTAGAATAGATTGGCAGATTTTCTTCTTTTTCGGAGGACTGTTCATTCTCGTCGCGGCCCTGGGAAAGACTGGGATTCTCTCGATGCTCGGTAGCCAGATGATACAACTTGCTGGTGGAAATCCTGTACTATCAGTTACGCTCGTCCTCTGGATAACGGCAGCGATTTCCCAAGTCGTGGATAATGTCCCGCTTGCAACTGTCTTCATACCAGTCATCGCAGCAATGGCAAGCACCTCGGGCATTCCAATCGCTCCCCTAGCCTGGGCCCTTGCTGTGGGAACGGGGATCGGTGGAATGGCAACCCCAATCGGGACGGCTTCCAACATGGTTGCCCTGAATATTTTGAATAAGCCGAAGCAGAGACTGAGCTTCACGAAGTTCGCGAAGAGATCAATACCCATAACGATAATTGACCTTATCATAGCAAACCTGATCTTATTGATCCGATTGTAGAACGCGACATTTCAAAAATGGCGATTCTAATGACAGATACAGCAGTCTTTTCTAGCTGAGCCCATAAACCTGAACCGTATTCGCTAGACTTAGCTTTGAGAAGGAAACGACTTGAACGAAGTGATTCGTCGCGTCAAGGGCTTCTTCCAACTAGGCGAGAGAGATGCGTTTGCAAGAATCAATGAGCTTGCAGGATTAGGCGAAGAGTCTCTTCAGCTGTTGATCAAGATTCTGAGGGACTCGCCTAACGGATTGTCTGATATCGAAACGTGTACGAATAAAATTAGTCTTTTGGAGAAGCAGGGGGACGCGATTGTGCAGTCTCTTGAGGAAATGTTCGGTCGAGGCTCTATCTCTGCTATTTTGATGAGAGAGTTCGAGAGATTAGCAGATTCTGTTGATAGCGTCCTTGACAAGGCGCACGCATTATCCCGACAGATCAGACGAGTTACAAAGAGACCACTGCGTGAAGCAAAAGAGGTCGACGTGATAATACGCAAAGACCAAGTTCGACTTGTGGAAACTGGCTTGACACAGCTTCAAGATCTTCGAAAACTATTCAGCATCGCGGGCTCCAACATGGAACAATCACTCGATCTTGCGAAAAAGATCGAGCTTCTTGAAGAGCTAGGAGATGATATCAAAGACAACATGCTTGACGAGATATACGGGTCGTGGGAAGTTCTCGATTACGCTTCCTTCCATAATTACATAGAAACCACCATCGAGGCTGATGATATACTGGATCGATGCGAGGACGCATCGGATCTCGTCATCGCGATTTTGAAGGGTCTTGGCGCTTAAGGAAACTCAAGCTTGATTGTCTCGCTGGATACGGTATCGCTTGTCCTAGCGGGGCTCCTTGGTGCTGTTGTAAGCGGGAATAACATCGCTTCCTGTTGTGGGACAATTATCGGAAGCAGAATGGTGAATCATCGGTCAGGAATACTCATCGCCGTCGCCGGCTACATTCTCGGTCTCTTGGTGGAGGGCCCAAAGCTCTTCAAAGTGGCCGAGGTCTTCCTTCCAAACGAGACCAGCAGCCAGATCTTTTCGATACTTCTTGTCACTCTCCTGATTTTCATTGGTGGAGAACTCACAAGGATTCCCCTATCACTCTCAAAAGCATTGACCGGAACTATTCTGGGAGCAAGCTTTGCTATCGGAGCACTGCAGGAAACCAGCTATCTGGTTCTTATCCTAATCTTCTGGGTCAGCGCACCAGTCATCGCGACAGCACTAGGAGTCATCTTTGTTGCACTGGACGACAAGTACAGCCCAAGAAATCTCTGGGTGAAACTCTCCATATTGAAAATCGGACTTGTAGCAATGGCCTTCCTATCCGCATACGTCACCGGTAGCAATGCCCTTGGACTGATCGCGGGCGTCCCGTCAAACCAACCATCCGCAGCAACACTATCAGTCGGGATTGGAAGTGTAATTGGGGCATTTGTCCTTGGCCGTGGTGCTCTCCGCAGGCTAACAGAAGGGATTTACAATCTGAGATATCCTAACGCGTTCTATTCTCAGCTGCTCGGGACTGGAACAGTAGAGCTTGCGAACCAGTTGGGAGTTCCATTGTCAACGACTGAGACGGTTTCTTCGGGGATCATCGGGTCTGGGTTTGCTACCAGGATGCGGGTTATGAACATCAGAAATGTCTTCCTGATAGTCTCGAGCTGGATTGTCTCACCGGCACTAGGCTTTCTTCTAGGCTACGCGCTGACCATGGTCCTCAGATAACACTTGAGCTAGATCGCGGGCGAGATTCACTGATTAAGATATTAGTCGCGCTACGAGAAGGACTAGTCCGGCAGAGTAAGCGGCGGCTCTATGCAACTTCAGAAGGTACCTCGCATTCTTCGTCAAGTCTCGTGTGTACTCTCGTTCGTTGGTTAGTACAGCCATATGATGCATCTGCACTGATGTGATTCCGAGGAACATCGCGAGACCCAGTCCGACCAGATCGATTCGAAGAGCTTGGATGAAATAGGCAGCGAGGACTGGCATGAAACCCCAAGCAAGGCCGAAACCAGTGTAGGAGTGGAGCCATCTTGGCTTCTCGATCGGATAGAATAGCGCAAAGAATCCGCCTGCGAGAACGAAGATTGAGAACCAGAGGGAGTAGACTAGAGACATGTAAAGTCCCACAGCAATACCGGCAAAGACCGCGATTATTCCAACAGCCTTGACTCTGTTTCTGTTCATCGCGGGAAAATAGGGAAGGTACTTGTCTTTGCTGGCTGTAATGTCGATGTAGTGTGCACCCACGACTAGGCCGAGAAATCCCCCAAGCATGGTGAGCAGGTATCGATCGAGATGGAACTCCGGGGCTAGAGTTGAGGCAACCGTTACCCATGAGAAGATGACCATGCTGAAGGGCATCCGCAGACCGAAAAGCCAAACGTTCTTCCTCCAAACACCAACGAGGTCGGGCTCTACAAGCGGAAGAGAGGAATCTACCATGAATTCGGGTCACAGTTCGCGTATTTACGATATTCCGGCTTTAGTGAAAGCCATCCATCACTATCCGATCTTTCCAAGAACTCGATCGACAAGCTGCCCATCTATTTCCCGAGCCAGAAAAAAAGGGCAGATGTACGCGGTCATCCAGGGATATCGCGAACGTTTCGTTGTACCAGAGAGGTTATAAGCCCTCTGGGGATAATGCGCGCTTTGGAGCGATGGAGTCGTTAGTCGTTTCTCCCACCGCTGAGCATCGAGGCTCTTCTGACATCAAGGATGAGTTCTTTTTCCTGAAGCTCTTCCTTCGATATACGATAGATTCCGCCTCGCACGCAAGAGCGGCCCCCATTGAAACAAGACTCTTTGGAGTCAAGACCCCGACTGCAAGATCGGGCTTCTACTCCGGCTACGAAAATCATCTAGTCCTTTAGACCAAAAGCCGTTCCAGTCGCAGGTGGACGGCGCAGTGTCAATACCGAGCGGAGCCTCGGCCCGCAAGACGATCACGAGCGATCTGGACATCCAGTAAAGGGAGCTGTTGAATTCTTGGAATCGTCCACACAAGACTGCAGTGGTAACTGGGCACTTGAACCCCCGAATCATTTTGAAAGTTATGAATCGCCTAAACCAAAGCCTAGCACTATACTAGATTCTTGCCGGAGAACTCGCTCACACCTTAGAGCCTGGTTCTCATTCGGCAAATCGAGCAGATGGTTCGGCTCGGGGCGATGTGATCCCGACCGAGGTCGTGAAGGAGACTTGAGAGTACAACCAACACAGGTATCGCTAGATCCGCTCGAGCACCCCGGTGGTGTCGGGCTCAAACTTGGAGGAGGACAATACGTTTGCTAACGACAAAATCAAACAATGTCAGGGTTGTTTTCATCACGAGTTTTATCCTGCTAGGAGCAATTCTGGCTCCATTGAGCATCTACAGCCAGACCCATGTGGTGAGTACTAAGATGGCGATTCCAGCAGCGGCCCCATTCGACCATATTGTCACGATTCTCCTCGAAAACGAAGACCTAACCAGCGTTTACGGTTCAGGGGCCTATCAGACTTCGATAGCAAACCAGAACGTACTCGTCACGACCTGGGGTACGATCAATCACAATAGCGAACCCAATTACATCGCACTATTGGGCGCTATCAACGATGGAAGCACTAGCGGTGACGGCGTATGCTGTTACTTCGAAACTACGCCAAACCTGATTGACAAACTCGAGCCTGCAGGCATTACTTGGACAGCCTTTGCAGAAGACGCTGGCAATTCTGGAACTTGCAGTTTCAGCCCTCCACGAAGTGGAGACCACTTCCCCTTCATCGACTATTCTGACATGAACACCGCGGCAAGATGCTCGCACTTTTTGACTACAGCCTCACCGAGTTCTCCGAGCGGGACGGTCGCAGACCCTGAGTTCCTCTCCATGCTGAATTCGCCAACCCCTTCAAACTTCATCTGGCTAACGCCAAACGACAACGACAACGGCCATGATACGGGAGTGTCCGGAGCAGATTCCTATCTGTCCAACCTAGTACCAAAGATACTTTCCAGCTCCGAATTCACGACCACCAATGCCGCACTGTTGCTAGTCTATGACGAGGGATACAGTCAATGCTCAAACACGGGAGGAACTGGAGAATGTGTCTATGCTTCCTTCAGCGGACCGGTGGCGAAAAAGGGAGTTCAAATTAGCCCAGCAGGAGCATCTCACTATTCTTACCTGTCCACGATCGAGGCCGCTTGGGGAGTGTCCTCGATCAACTCCAACGACGCAGGAGCTCCAAACATGCTCAGTGCATTCAGTGCATCCTGCACGACTAACTGCCCGCCGCCCGCGCTCACAACAGGTTTCACAACCTCTCCGACGACACCTCTCATCAACCTACCAGTAAGATTCACAGCCACAACGAGTGGAGGAGTATCTCCCTACACGATCAATTGGAACTTCGGAGACAGCCAATCAGGCGCAGGAGCTTCTTTGACACACACGTATACTAGCGCAGGCTCCTTCACTGTGACTGAAACAGCAACTGACTCATCTTCACCTGCCCAATCGACATCGAGCTCACAGACAATCACGGTCGGAACTCCGTTACTACTCTCGACTGTCTTTAGCTCCCTCCCCTCTAGTCCCTTGGTCAACTCACCGGTTGCCTTCACAGCGACTCCAACTGGTGGAACAATGCCCTACTCGATAAGCTGGAACTTTGGCGACGGCCAAACCGGATCGGGACTCACCGCCACTCACACTTACACCTCAGCGGGAACATTTACAATCACAGAAACCACTACAGACGCATCGGTTCCTCAACAATCCGTCACAAGCTCACAAACAATCATGGTTCTAGCCTCGCTATCAGGAAACTTCGGGACTTGCGGAAACCTCCCACAAGGCTGGAACTGTGGCAACATAGTATCCGGAGCACCCAGTCCGACCTCAGCACAAATAACGAACGGTGCATTCCAGAGTCGAGAGTCGAACCCTGGACTAGGAGGATCAAACAGTTACTATTATTCGACCACCCAGAAAGGAACATTCCCATGGACTCCTTGTTCGGCTCCAGCCACAGGCGCGATCCCACCTGGTGTCGCCAGCGTCAGCGTGAACTTCACATCACTCTCCTACGTCTCCAGTTCAAGCCCGAGTGCTGACAGATACCACATCTACATCGCCCTTTACTATTGGCTACCTAATGGACCCGTAACCGCGAGTGGTTCAACGTACCAGTGCCTTGACACACAGGTCCGAGTCGAGAACGTTGGCGGAACCTTCAGCCCAATAGGTTCTACCGCAACCTACAACCCTGGAGACTCATTCGGATGGGACAACGTCACCCTCCAAGTAACTCCAGGACAGACAGGTATACTAGTAGCAAACGTCGCCAATCAATGTCTCCAAGACCTTCTCGCCTGGGGAATACCCGGCAATACTCCCTGCCAACTCGCCGGCCTAGAGATCGGAACCGAGGGATATCAGTTCCAAGAACTGGATGTGAACTGGTACGATGTGAATCTCAACATAGGCCCAGTTCCACTCATGACAGGGTTCACGGTTTCAAACAGTAATCCAATAGTGAACACACCTGTCACATTCACCTCAAGGACGATAGGAGGTAACTCACCATATGC
>CAYRXJ010000009.1:0-17404 GCA_964428235.1 uncultured Candidatus Bathyarchaeia archaeon
TTCTTTTTTTCGGAATGGGTCGAATTTGAAAGTTTTAGTGTTCGCGTTTCTGAGTCTACGCGGTGAAGGAACAAGGGGGAGTAAATGGAAAATCCAAAGGCTGTTGTAACAATCTTTGTTGCGAAGACTAGGTTGAGCGGGCTTCTCAGGTCGAAGATGCTCGCTACTTGATCTGGGTTGCATGGGAAGGGCTTGCAATTTGTCGTCAAGACCTCCAACGCAAGCCACACCATGAAGTTATAGAAGATTTCGTAGAAGGAAGCGAAAGCGACGAGAGCTGTTCCAAGAAAGAGTAAGTTCCTGACTCGTGGAGATAATTTGAGAAAATGACTCTTGTTTGATTCCAGTCCAGCGGCCCAGTAGACGAAGCTGAAATATGCGAACCATGTGATCGGTTTCGCGTAGAAATACGGGAAGATGCTGGGGTCAGGCCACTCCGATTGGACAAATTGAATGCCTACTTGAGGATTCGTCGTTGCCTGTAATCCGTAAAACACGATGAAGGCCATCGCAGCCAACCCGGCGCTCCAAGAGACTACTGACCATGGGCGTCGATCAATGAACGAACGTAGCTCCTCAATTCGGGCGGGACGCGGCTTCCCACAGGTCATAGGAAACCTGCCAGCATGAGGTTACGGAGCCTTTAGGCTTTCGCAAAATAAGAAAGGGGTTGGGAGAAGAATATTCTCCCATCCAATGTCATCCTACTGGACGACTTCACCGGAAGCAAAACGGTTCGATACCCGAGTGATCTTAACTTTGATGTGATCTCCGGGTTTCGTATTTGGCACGAACACTACGAGACCTTCAATTCGGGCAATTCCTTCTCCACGTCGGCTGATCTCTTTTATGTCGACGTCGTATTCCTTGCCCTCTTCGACTGGTTTCGGCCCGAATCTGTTCGCTCCTCCACCGCCATAGCCTCTCCTCTCATAACCCATAGCATCTTCCACCTCCGTTCTTCGTTTCTTCCATTCGGTTTGCTACGGGAGAAAGCAGCAGTCGTCGTTACTAACGGCCACCGGACGTTCTCCGGCCAGTCAACCCGATGACGAAAAATTGCGTACTTCAGAATATAAACATGCTTTCATAATGCCTCTGCGAGAAACGTAATTTGATGCTGACTCTTAGTTTGTATACTTCCTGAGACGACTTCGCCGATCATGCCCCACTCCGTCCAGATACTGCCGTTGACTGGACTCCCGCTTCTTCAGCCTGGCGATGACCTGTCGAAACTGATTGTTGCATCTGCAGCCAAACAGAAGTGGGGGATCAAAGAGGCGGACGTTCTTGTCATCGGTCAAAAAGCCGTGTCAAAGATTGAGGGTCGACTGGTTAGTATTTCATCGGTTCATCCGTCCACCAGGGCGCGACTTGTGGCGAGGAAGACTGGGCGTCGCCCTGAATTCGTTCAGATAGTGCTCAATGATTCGAGAAGAATTGTCAGGGCTGACAAGACTGCTCTGATTGTCACTACAAAGCATGGATGGACTTGTCTGAACGCAGGAGTAGACAAATCAAACGTCAAGGGGGACCTGAACTATGCTCTACTTCCGGTTAACCCGGATGCGTCAGCTAGGAGGATTAGGGAAAGGATCAAGCAGCTTACAGGAAAGCAGATCGGTGTCATCATAACCGACACTCATAGCAGGCCTTTCAGACTGGGACAGGTTGAGGAGACTATTGGTATTGCTGGGTTTTCACCTCACGCAGATTATAGAGGCCAGAAGGATCTGTTCGGGTATCAGCTCCGATTCAAGAACGTGGCGATCGCAGATGAAATAGCCGGGGCTGCTGAGCTGGTTATGGGGCAGGGGCGAGAAGCTACGCCCGCGGCTCTGGTTAGAGGTCTAAGTCGAGTGCGGCTCAGAAAAAACGCGAAAAGTTCAGACCTGACGGGACCCGCTGGCGACGATCTGTTCAAGGGAACCCTTTGAAGAGACGCGGCTCTGGAACGAAACCCAGCAGGAACCTTGATCGAGTCAAAGTAATCTATTCGGAATCAAGATGGCAACTCCTAACGACCCTTAGAAACCGAGCACTTTCAGTACTCAATGCGCTCGGTTCGTGGGGGCAAATCTCGCGTGTACACGGGAGCGTGGCACGTGGAGATGTGGATGCGAAGAGCGACGTTGACATCTTAGTTCCCACGAACGCGAGTGTGCAATTAATAGAAGCTTCTCTGGAAAACGGAAGTCTCACAGTTTTCTCCAGAGAACTTGCCCAAGCTACTCCCTCGCACTCACCGAAAGCTCATCTCTTCTTGGATCCAGAGCAATTAACCTCCGTCACTGTTCCCTTGACCCCATTTCGATCCCTTGAGACCGAGTTCTATTCGTTTGGAGGAGTCCTCTCATCATATCAGATCGACCAGGACACGCGTTCCCCGGGATGCACGAAAAAACTTCTATTGATCGAGCCAACTCTCGACGGGCACTTTGAATCAGCAATTCTGGATCAAGAAGCCCGAACAGCTAAACTTCTCGGCATCAACATTGCGATCGTAAAGGAGCGAGTTCGAGTCCTGACGAGAAGAGATACAATCGGTAGAACGGGCATGTACCTCAAGATTCCTTTGAGAGACGGAGAGTCTTTTGACGAGATCCTGCAACAACGAGCTGACTCGGATCCAGCCCTAAGGCGGACGCTGCGGAACAGACATTGAAAGGATAATATGAAGCCGGGTGAGGCAGTGCCTAAACCCGTGAACTTCGAGAGAGGATACTTCTGAGTTCAATACTGGACCCCTACATTCCTCTTCTCTTCTACCTGGCCGTCTGGGTTCTAATCTACCTCCTCGGTCGCTTGCTAAACGCCGACAAACACGGAATAGTTGCGAAACCCTACTATCTCATGCTGAAAACGGTCGTGTTCAACAGCTGGCTCGAAAAGATAGGAAGCCGATTCCGTCGAGGATGGCTAACCTTCTTTGACATCGGAGCAGCGGTCGGGCTTGGTCTCCTCGTCTTTGTAATTTACAGCTTCATAAACAACGCAGTCGGGTTATTCCGACATAGCTCAAGCGCGGGACCAACTTATCTTATCATTCCTCTTCCAGGACTAACCATAGGCTGGGACATTTTCCCCTACATATTGCTCGCAATAGCCGTCCTTCTGATCCCTCACGAGGTTGCACACGGAATAGCAAGCGTCCTCGACCGAGTCCCCCTGAAATCCTCGGGCGTCTTCATGGCAGTGTTCTTGCCTGGAGGATTCGTCGAGATCGACGAGGAGAACTTGGCGAAACAAAAACCGCGAACAAAGCTCAGAGTCTTCGCCGCTGGGTCATTCACCAATGTAGCGACATGGGCTCTTGTGCTGCTGCTATTGGTAGCGCTGTACCAGCCTGCTCCAACCGGAGTTCTAGTTACAGGATTCACAAACGGCAGTCCAGCACAAGCCCAAGGACTACCACAATGGGCCGTAATCACCCAGGTTAACAATACCGCAACCCCGGACGCCCAGCACTTGGGGCAATACCTCTCAACCTTGAGACCCGGCACGACCGTGTCAGTGCACTTGAACGACCCATCCCAGACAATCAGTGTAACGACTGGACATTCTGATACCAACTCGAGTAGGGCAATTCTTGGAGTAGTAACTGCAAACTATGTTCCTCTAAGATACCAATTCTTGCCTGTAACCTCATCATATCAGCTCCTCACCGCATTTGGCTGGATGCAACTGATCCTCTTAGGAGTTGCACTCGTCAACATGCTTCCACTGTTTCCCTTCGACGGGGATAGGTACCTAGACACTTTGCTAGGGGTTCTCGGAGTCAGGAACACTCGCAACATGCGCATAGTCGCAAGCGTTGTCTCCCTCGGTCTCCTGAGTTCTAACATTGTTCTGTCCTATCTCTTGTTCGGCACAATATTCCCGTGAGTGCCAATGCCTCTCAGTTCTTGCAGTGTCTGTAAACAGAACCCTGGTTACTTCCGACGCAAGTACGAAGGAGTCACTCTTTGCAAGAGTTGTTTTGCGGAATCGATCGAGCGAAAAGTTCGCAGAACCATTAGCCAATGGAACATGCTGAGTCCGAATGATCACGTGGCCGTTGCCGTCTCTGGTGGAAAAGATAGTCTCTCTCTCCTGATGATCCTTAGCAAGCTGGTCAAGCGTTTTCCCCACACGCGAATTACCGCGGTCACAGTTGATGAGGGCATTGAAGGATATCGAGAAGAGGCTGTGGAACTCGCGACTAGATACGCCGAAGAACTGGGCTTCAACCACGAGATTGTCTCTTTCAGAGACCTTTTTGGAAGCGGTCTCGACGACTTCTTGAAAGCCAAACAAGAAAGATTGACTGCATGTTCGTATTGCGGGGTCTTTCGACGAAAGGCGATTAACGTGGCGGCCAAGAAAGTTGGGGCCACAAAGATAGCGACCGCGCACAACCTGGACGACATTGTACAAACCTACATGCTAAACCTGCTTCAGGGAGATGCGGAGCGATTCATTCGCTTTAGTCCTGTCCTAAGAGACCCTCGTGGAATGTTTCTTACAAGGATAAAGCCCCTCGCTGAGATTCCTGAAAAAGAAGTCGTAATGTACGGCTATGTTCGGAACTTGCAGTTTCAGACCGCATCTTGTCCCTACATGACTGAGGCCTTGAGGAACGAGCTTCGGACTATCCTGAACAAGTTGGAGCTTGCTCACCCTGGCGTCTCGTTCTCTGCATATCGGGCGATGCTTAGACTTCGAGCTCTCTCTGAACCAAGACTGCCTGCTTCTGAGCTACATCTCTGTAAGTCCTGCGGTGAGCCGACCCCCTTTGAGACATGCGAGGCGTGCAAGATGCAAGGGATTGGACCTGTAAAGCTGGAAATCTCTCGCTAGGACGATGGTTTCAGAATTGGAAACAGTTCAGTTAGCACTCGATAAGTGAAACCCCAAATCACCTTTCCGTTCACGACAAAGGAGTCGACTAAGTAATTCTCGTTTCGTATCACAATCTCCCTTTTTCTCAGTGTTGCTGGTAGTTGTTGAAGGTCTACCCAGAAAAAGTCTGCTATCTCTGATCCTAGTTTGACTGGCGGCTTGGCGGTTAGGGCGTAGGCCCATGGTTGAACTTTCATTCCAGTTCTTCGCATGGGATGACCTACCGACAAGTTGCCCAGTTCAACTCCAATTCTATCAAGTCTGATTCCAACTTCTTCCTCAACTTCTCGATGAAGCGCGTTCTGCGAGGACGAATCGCTTAGTTTCACTCGGCCTCCAGGAAGGCCTATTTGGCCTGACCATGGGTCCCCCTCCCTTTCTGCTCTTTGAACCAACAGGACTTGAAGGGCTGAATTCGGGTCATCCCAAAGAAGAATCGCCACTACCGCATCTATTTTCTCGTAATTGATTGAGAACTTCGCATTGCTCAGCCTCGTCTTGATCTCAAGAATTCTCTTGGTAAGTAGCTCGTCTCTCATTTCCATCCCAGTCCTCGCAACTCTTATTGTCGGGTAAGTTGGAAACGATCAGCTCTTCTAGACAGCGATCGGTCTCTCTTCGAGTGTCTTACCACTAACCTCCTCTCCGATAATCTCGTATTTCGCCTTGACAAGTTCCATGAAGGGGCTAAGGTCTTTAGAGGATTGAAGGGTAAACCCTGCCCAGGTGCGTTTCCGAATCTGATCGCGCAGGCGCCAGTCGATGGATTGGTTCTCGGACAAGCGAATTCTCGACTTGAAATCTGTGTGAAAAGTCGCACTGATTTCTGCGCCTCTTGCATGCAGGTGAAAGAGTTGCCTTCCCTCGTAAAAAAATGCGGGTGTGGGCTCGCTACTATGCTTTTCATAGAGAACTCTCATCGTTACGCCTTTCAGCTGCCGCATCCGTGATCGGAGTGCTTGAAAGAGCGCCCAAGTTTGTGGTTGAACTCGATCCGCTATAACGGAAAGATCCGGGGTTTCCTTCCTGGGCAACCTTGCAAGGGCGTTTCTGACCTATCTACTAAAAAAGGTTCGAGAAAGAAACTTCGGTCGTGAGGCTCGGCGGGCACGATCTCCTGTTTGCCCACATCTCATTCTTAGCCATTCGGAGAGTCCAATGAACTGAGGGCGTTGGCTTGCGAGGAGTACGTATTCTAAGACTTGGGCTTGCTCTCTGGTTTCGACGAGGCCTTTGGCGCAGGCTTGGTCTCAGTCTTTGCAGCAGTCTTGTTCTCCGTTGGCGATGGCTTAACCTCCTTTGGAGGAGCTTGCTTAGGAGTTTCTGCTTTCTTCTCTGGGGGCGCCGGTTTTGGCGCAGCAGCAGGTGCAGGTTTCTCCTCTTCGCCTTTCTTTCTAGAGATTCTTTGGCCAATGGGGAGGTTTCTGTTCTTGATGTAAGCAGGAACTATCCTTTCGGCAAACTTTGTGTCATCGTAGATTTCCACGTGACAGATTGCTGATGATCCTCCTGTTCTGGTTTTGACGCTTCGAACATAGACTCGCTCGGGTTGAGTCTTGAAGTGGTCGGCGCCAATCTTCTTGATGCCTGAGCGGTCTGGAGTGCCAGTCGAGTCGTGGTGAACAATCAATTTCGCGTCCTTTCTGTGTAGGAGGGGGTTTGAGTGTTCTGATATTACTTCGATGCTCAAGTCCTAACCTCCGGGGTTTTTTGGGGAGTTTCTGTAATGATGACGCTGTTGACCTGTAGGGTCTCCTCGTTGACTACTCGTCCTCGTACAAGCTTTCTTTTCCTTTCTCCGTCGCTCTTCGGCTTGAAACCGACTCCTCCTGACAGGATTGCTCGTTTTTTAGCTGCTCCCTGAATGTCCAGACGCATGGGAATTCCATCCTTGTCTGTTCCGCCTGTTATCTTGAGCTTCATGTTTCCGATCCCTAGGAGTTTGCCATCGACCTCTTCTCCAATCGCTTTGCCGATTAGCGCTTGGGCCTTTGCTCCTTCTACGGTGGCTGCCTTGGAGGTCTTTGTTGTCGGGTCGGAGACTATGAGCTGGAATTTTGCCATTCGCTAATGATCCTCTTTGGGTTGCGGTTTCTCTGGGCCGTTAATAAACATCGTTTGATTCCTCATGCAATGCTTGAAGGATTCTTTGTTGCGAGGTTTGCTAACTCATCAAGAAGTGCGAGTTCTGAGGGCGCAAGGTATTCTTTGAACTTGGAGGTTAAGGTCTTTGCATGCTTTGGAGGGACGTCTATGTATAGCACGTCTCCTTCGAAGATGTGTCGGCCTACAATCGGCTTGTCTATCGAGACCGCGACTTGCTTTCCCGCGCCAACTTCTGGGACGTCCTTGCCTTGGTCTTGAACTCTCAAAACGGTACCAATGCGTTTTCCATCGCTATTTATCACGGGGTATTTTGGCTTGACTATTCCTTCGAGGATTTCGACTCCTACTATTGCGGGATCATTTCTCCTGAAAACGAATCCCTTTAGAATTCTCATCTTTCCTGGTCTTATGAGGAGTGCCATCTCTGCTTTGGCCCCAGCTGTCCTCTGGGCGTCTACCCATCTTGTGTAGTCTTCGAGGACTCGATAGATTATGTCGCCTTTGAATACCTGTATCCCTGTCTCTTTGATCTCTTGGTCCGCGTCAGGTAGCAATTTGACGTTGAATCCGAGGATGGCAGCCAGGTACGGGTCTTTTGCCCGAACGACCTCGGCTTCCACGACATCGCGTCGTGACACGTCGCCCACATCGGCGAGCCGAATTGGTACTTGTGAAACGGTTAGAGATGTTACGAGGGCTTCGAGCGATCCTAATGCGTCCGCTTTGACGATGATTCCCGTGCGATCCGTTTTGACTTTTACGGATTCTATTTCCCCGAGAACCTTCCGTTCAAGTTCTCTTCGCTTGGAAGTATCGTTTACCCCATAGATCGAGGACCCCGCGATTGCTTCGTCAAGGTCTTGTGCCGCTATTTTGATTCCCGCTGCCGCGTCGACCTGTTCCACGTGACTGAATTTGTCGCGGGGGTCGCGGATTTCATCGAGCGGTTTCGGGACCAGAAGCGCTCGGACTCGTGTTCTTATGATTCCGTTTCGACCTGCCAGAACAATCTCGTCATCAACCTTGATCGTGCCATCATAGATCATTGCGTCAACTGTCACTCCAAGCCCAGGTTCTTCTTTCACTTCCAGCACTGTTCCCTCCGCGCTCCCCGCTCCCTTTGTGAGTTCTGCTTTCATGTAGATCTGGGTAAGCCCCATGAGCATAGCCATGAGTTCAGGTAGTCCTTCTCCTGTCTTCGCGCTTGATGGGACAAGGGCGATTGTCTTTGAGAAGTCCTTGATTCTGTCAAAACGGTCTGCGCGGAAGCCGTACCGGGACAGGGTTCCCATCATTGTGTACAGACGATTGTCGAGATCCGTGACCACTTCCGGCCGTTGCTGTTCGGTGTTGGCTAGAAACGAGCCATCGGGGGAGGACTTCCAGCCAGGGATGGCATCGATCTTGTTGCAGCAGACGAGGAAGGGGGTCTTTCGAGCCTTGAGGATGTTTAGTGACTCGACGGTTTGAGGCTCAATTCCTTTTGTGAGATCTATCACGAGAACAGCGACGTCTGCAGCGGACCCTCCTCGCTTGCGCAGATTGCTGAACGTCTCATGCCCGGGGGTATCGATGAAGAGGATGCCAGGTACCTCGATCTTCAGTTTGAACCTCTCTAGGAGAGGCCCACAAATCTTTGTAATAGTCTGAGCGGGGATGAGGCTCGCGCCTATCCATTGTGTGATGAGGCCCGGTTCCCGGGCGGCGACGGAAGTCC
This sequence comes from uncultured Candidatus Bathyarchaeia archaeon, assembly GCA_964428235.1. GTDB lineage: Archaea > Thermoproteota > Bathyarchaeia > 40CM-2-53-6 > 40CM-2-53-6 > 40CM-2-53-6. The sequence continues at coordinate 8,705 of CAYRXJ010000009.1, forward strand.
CCCTAATCTTGTCCAGAAGTGTGGTCTTCCCATGATCTACGTGCCCCAAAACCACAGCAATCGGCGATCGAATCGACATCTTGGGAAGACTCCATTTTAGATCCAAGCCTCGCCATGTCCATATTAAACCATGATTTCTCGCTCACCGCGTCACGAGAAATTGTGGCGTGAATAACCCCATACAATTGGAACAAGGGGCAAATCGGCATTTTTCAGCCGCAAATGGGAATCTGCATTATCGATTCCTAGAAACCCCTTATCTCACGCTAGTCACACGCCTATTTGCACAGATGGAATGGTTGGAGATGAGCCCATAACGAGCGATTATCGCCAAAACCAGCCCGATTCAATACCAGACAGAAAATACCGTTTCAAGAAAAATTGTCTCGAGATTTGAAAGTTCCCACGACGCAGAGCACACTCTCTAGAGTCAAAAGTTGGTCGTTCAGGGGTTCAAAATGATTGTCAGAGACCGGTCCAAGCCTAGATTTGGCAAGTGACATGACCGCTAGTCTTCCGGTTTGCTTTTTCGTTCTCTCTTTCTCCACAGCACGCTTTTGTCCGGTCCAATCACGTACAAGACCCGGTGAAACGGAATCTGAGTTCCTCTATCTTTCAAGATGAATGATCCCTTCTTCAAAGAAGAGATCATTGAACCGTTTATTGTCATTCGATCCTCCGGAGCACCCCTGTGAATATAAGAAAGTTCATACTTTGCGGGTTCGTTTCCCGCGTGCATCATCCGTGAAAGGATCGATCTCAGAGGATGCTCCCGCAAGAAACACGACTCCCAAAAAAAAATGCGGCGTCTTGTAAGGACTGTTTAAGCTCTATGAGCAGCGCTTACGATGCTGACAACGTCCTGAGACTTGAGCACGTAATTGTCCGACAATCGCATCCCATTTCGAGCATTAACTCCGTACAACATGTGTTCGCCGATTTCTGTATGAATCTTCATGGCTAATTCCTTGAGGGTAGTGCCATTCGGCACAAGGTAAGCGTCCGGTAGAACGTTCCCCGAGTGATCAGAGAGTTTTTCCGGGTTCTCGACAGGGAACACCACGATCATGTTCAAGAGCTTTAGGAACGCAGAGTTGATGCAGGCCTGAACTCCCGTTGAGCCCACCGGCTTCAACACTTTCTCTCGTATCATTTCTAAAGCGGCTTTCTGTTCAGGACTAAGGAGACTCGCGTCAGATGTTCGGAAGTCTGGATCGCCTGGCTTATACTCAATGACATGCTTTTCCGTTGCCCTTCGCAACGCGAGCTCGGCCTCTGCGGAGACCGGTATTGTCAAGTCACCTCTTTCCTTCAATCGTTCGAGATTTGCGGTCGAAGTTGGCAAGTCAATCTTGTTCGCAGCCAGCAAAATGGGCTTGGTCTGTTTCCGGACAAAATCGACGAGTCGTAGTAAGTCTTCACTTGTCCAACCACTCGGCTTTCCCTTGAGGCCAGCTTGCTTGATCCCATCTTCAGACCGCTCCTTTGTCACCCCGAGCCCGCTCAAACGCTCCGCAATCATAACGGCAATATCTTCCCCAGCCATCTCCGTCTTCCGAGCTACTTTCTCCCAGTCCTTTCCAACTATCTTGAACATCCAGGCCCTCAGTTCCTTTTCCAGAAAGACCACGTCCTCGATGGGATTGTGAGATCCCGCACCAGTGAGCTTGCCTTCAGAGTCAGTTGATCCCGAAGCGTCGAGTACGTGAATCAAAGCGTCAGCTCTTCTCAGCTCGTCCAGAAACTGGTTTCCAAGACCTCTCCCCTCAGACGCACCCGGAACCAATCCTGGGCAATCGATAAGATCGATGGGGACGAATCGCTCGCCGTCAATACATTTAGAATTTCGAGGGGCATCCTCTACTCCGAGCTCCTTACAAACACACTTTGTTCTGAGATAAGAAACTCCGTGGTTCGGTTTGATAGTTGTGAAGGGATAGTTTGCGATGGGAACGATTGTCAGCGTTGCTGCGCTGAAGAATGTGCTCTTTCCTGCGTTTGGCTTGCCAACAATCCCGACCCGCACGCTAGACCACAGTCATGATCCGCTTGATATCCCCGTAATTCTGATCCCGGCGCTCCTTACTTTGTAGCGAATATTCATTGAAACTAGTAACGCGGTTAGTTGTTCGATCGTCCGCGAATTCTCAAGAGGACCGGCGTCGAACCCTCGAGCTCCGTTAATGCTATTCACGAGTTCCAGAACAATCATCTTGGCCTTATCGTCATTCGAGCACACCAGTATGTCGCACTCGACAGGTTTGGATACGTCCTTGAGAAGTTCGGCGCTGACATTGTTGAACGCAGTCACGACTCTGACCGTATTTGGTACCATGGAGGCTACTAGTTCCCCCGCGGACCCTGTCCAAACGCCTAAGGTCCTCGTGGCGCGACCACCAATGGCAGTCTCGAGAGGTACTGATACATTGACCAAGATTTGTCCAGGTCGAAGATTGGGCTTGATTGCTCGAAGCGTCTCGGCTAAGGCGGAGAAAGGCACGGTTATCGCGACAACATCAGACTGAGAAACGGCATTTTCGTTTGTTAGGCCAGAAACTCTCGCTGGTCGCGAAGAAGTCTGCGCGATTGTCTTTGCGGCCTCGTTCGCCTTGTCAGAGCTTCTGGATCCTATAATCACTTGGTGTCCTGCCAGTGACCAACGGAGGGCAAGACCAAACCCCTCGTCCCCCGTTCCACCCAGCACAGCTATCTTGCGACTTTCCGTTTGTGTCCACTCCGAGACCTACCGCGTGGGATTGATCGTATCAATCCTTTCTTCATGAGAAGCTCAGTTGAACTTCGGGCATGCTTAATGATCGATGCTGCTCGGGCATAGATTTCTTTCCTCGAAAGCTTGAGGCCCGCAAGTCCTTGTTTGATCGCTTCTGTGCCGACTGCAGTTGCCTCTCTTGGGAATACCTCCCAGTCGCTCATGCTTGGAAGAATTCTCTCTTCGTTGATTCCAGTCTCCTCGGCTATTCTAGCTAGTTCAGTAGCAGCAGCGATGCACATCTCGTCGCTGATCATCCGTGCACGAACGTCCAGGGTCCCCCGGAATATTCCGGGGAAACCTAGGGAATTGTTTACCTGGTTTGAAAAGTCGGATCGACCCGTCGCGACTATGGTAGCACCGGCCTCCTTGGCCTCCCATGGCCAAACCTCTGGAATAGGATTCGCACATGCAAATATTATTGAGTCATCGGCCATGGTCGAGACTTGCTGCTTAGAGACCACTCCAGGTCCGGGCGTCGACATCGCAAGCAGCACGTCAGCTCCCTTTAGCGCTTCGTCGAACCCTCCCGTTCTCCCCTCCGAATTTGTCTTCAAACATATCTGCCATTTTGCGTGGTATTCCTCTTGCAATTCCGTGCGTTGGCGATTGAGGATTCCCTTGCTGTCCACCATGATGATATTTCCGGGGGAAACCCCTGACTGCATAATGATTCGAGCAACCGCGATGTTGGCTGCACCTGCACCTAGCATGCAAATCGAAGCATTTCGGATTTTCTTACCAACGACTTTCAGCGAGTTCATCAAACCTGCGCAAACCACGGTTCCAGTTCCTTGTTGATCGTCATGCCAGACGGGAATCCGAAGGCTGGCCTTTAGTGAATCAAGAACATCAAAGCACTTTGGTTGAGAAATATCTTCTAGGTTCACTCCTCCAAAAGATGGTTGCAGCCATCTTACAGCGTTCTCAATGTCTTCCGGTCGCTTGGTTCCCAAACAGATGGGGTAAGCGTCGACGCCGCCTAGATATTTGAAGAGCAAACTCTTGCCCTCCATAACAGGAAGACCCGCCTCTGGACCGATGTCACCAAGGCCTAGAACCCGAGTTCCATCGGTAACAATCGCGATTGTATTCCACTTGTTCGTATAATCGTAAACCTTGTTCGGGTTTCGCTGAATCTCCTTGCAAGGATCAGCAACCCCAGGAGTGTACCAGATCGCAAAGTCGTCGTACGAGTCGACTGGGACCTTCGAAGCTATCTCGATCTTTCCTTGATAGAACGGATGATATTTCATTGCAAGTCGAGCGGGCGCATACGCTTTCTTCAGCAGAGCCGTGTCTTGCGCCATGAACGGAATCCCTGATCGAAAACCCGAGACCGGACCGGTCTGATTTAACCGTGTTGAACAGAAACTTTCGCCAGCAACCCTTATCAGGTATTCAACTATTATTCGACCTAGACGAGAATTGTCCTACTCTCACCTCTCTGAGCAATGGAGAGAGAAGTCTCCTGAGCTGAAGGAATGGCTCCGACAGTCAATAGTTGGATGGAGAAAGGAACCCGTAGTCAAACGAATTGGCTACCCCAGCAGGCTCGATAGAGCAAGGCGTCTCGGCTACAAGGCGAAGCAGGGCATTATTCTTGTTAGAGTTCGAGTGAGAAGAGGTGGCGCGAGAAAACTCCGGCCTGTCTCGGGCCGAAGACAAAAGGCGATGGGTGTCACTAAATTCACCAGAGGTCTGTCGACACAACGAATCGCGGAAAAGCGCGCAAGCAAGAAGTATCCAAATTTGACAATAGTCAACTCTTACTATCTCTCGTCAGATGGTATTCACCATTGGTATGAAGTGATTCTCGCTGACAAGAACCATCCTGCGATCGCGGTATAACATCTTAACTAGTCGTCAGGATCCCTGACTTTCGAAAGTGCAGGTTAGACAAGACGAGTGAGGTTTCTCCAATACAGTCCAATAGATTGCGAAGTAGCACGGGCCTCCACAATCCCATGGACTCACTGGCCGATATCATCAAGATCGGGGCCAAAGTTACTCCAATAATTTACAAGACTCTCAAAGAATCATCTTCCCCTAGATTTCGATCCCCCGTATATTATCACTTTGAGACAGGTGGTAAACGAATGCGAGCCACACTTGTACTACTAGGATGTTTAGCCTGCAGCGGTAACGTTGAGAATGCTATGAAACCCGCTGCGCTTGTCGAAATGATCCACAATTACTCTCTTGTAATGGATGATCTTATCGACCGCGGCTTGGTTAGGCGGGGCCAACCAACCGTCAGGGTTCGCTACGGTGACTCAACGGCTCTGCTTATCGCCATGCTTTACCGGGAAGCCCTTGACAATATTATCACCGAATGCATCCAGCCCGAAATCATGAGAGGCGTCGCGGTGCAAGCGATGAAGGATATCATCGAAGGAGAGAGACTCGATCTAACCTTTGAGCAAGCAGGCCGACTCGACCCTTATCTTCGAACTGAACGGGTTGTAAACCCCAGCTTTCAGTTGTATCTTCGTATGATTGGGAAGAAGACTGCTGCGCTCTTCAAGGCGGCGTCCCAGATGGGTGCGATAGCCGCGAGGGCAAGGGAAGAGACAGTTGAGCAATTCGGTGAGTTTGGCTGGAAAGCCGGCCTCGCCTTCCAGATCATGGATGACGTTCTCGATATTTGTGGTGGGGGAACCGGTAAAGAAGTTGGAAAAGACATTATAGAACACAAGCTCGGAAATGCAGTAGTCCTCACCTCGATCAAGTATCTTCCTCCGGGTAAGAGGGCCCGAGTCCTCAAAACCTTGAGAACTGAGAAGGCATCAAAGTCTCAGATAACCGATACAAGACGACTGATTATGGAAACGCCAGCAGAGAAAGATTGCAGGGAAATCGCTGCAGAATATCTCTTGGAAGCTAAGTCCCACTTGTCAATTCTCAGAGGTACAGTTTACAAGAACGAAATAGAGAAGCTTTCTGAGGCCATTGTAACCCGAACCTTTTAGAAAGTCCCAAATGGCGAACCCCTTACCGAACGTCTTGCTCGTGTCTAGGATGCTGCGAGTGCCTTAGGTTCCCCAAGGTTGAAGATGTAACATTCAGATCAGACTTACGATAGGCAGAGGCTCAGCCCTTCACTATCCTGACGCCTGGAATTCAAACGACCCACGAGCCTCACTCTTACCTGGTTCGGGTGACTTTCAAAGGGATACATGGGTAACATCCGACTTATGATTACCACTAGTGCTGAGTTGACCCGGAAGTCATTGCTGAACATCAACGATTCTGACAGTATGAAATTGCTCGATGCCATCGAAGAGAGAATAATAACGTCTCTTGGTGACAAACCGAACAGCTCAATCAGCGAGATAGCGAAAGATCTTCGGGTAAACAGATCGACTGCATCCAAATATTTGCATGTTCTACGTGCTAAGAAAAGAGTGGTGTTTCGACAAGTAGGGCCCGTAAAACTCTGGTCTTTGGAGAGACGCTAATGGAAGTTCGAAGAGCCGTGTCACCAGGCATTCAAGAATCCGACGATCGAGTGCCCAGCGGTATTCCCAGTCTCGACAAGATCATTGAAGGTGGTCTCCGTCGCGGGGATTGTATAATAGTCGCAGGCCAACCTGGAACAGGCAAAACGACCCTCGGCCTGCAATTCCTCTATCACGGAGCAACTCGTTGCGCAGAGAACGGTGTTTACGCATCAGTGATAGAGAGTGGAGAGAAGCTAAAGCGAAACGGGCTGAGATTCGGATGGGATCTGAACAGGCTTGAAGAAGAGGGGAAGCTCCGCCTGGTCTCTCTCCAATCCACAATGAAAGCTGGAGTAAGCACAGCGCTCGAGACCGTCCTTGAAGCATTGCATAGTACGAATGCGAAGAGATTGGTTTTCGACTCACTTTCAGCCCTCATGACGGCGTTCGAAAGCAACGCCGAGGCCCGGAGTTTCCTACACATAATGGTAAAATTCCTAGAGGCGGCGAATTGCACGACCCTGATGATAAGTGAGGTGCCTTGGGGAAAACAACAACTTGGAACTAATTTTGAGGAGTTCCTTGGTGACGGACTCATTATTCTGGATGCGAGTTTTGACAATTCGAGAGTCAGACGGAGGGTCTACATCCCCAAGATGAGAGGAACAGAGCACCGGCTGGAAGGCTATGACTATTACATAACCAGAGACGGATTCTCCTTAGCTCCAACTCCGATCCCACCAGACAAGATACGATAGACTCTGCGCCAATTTCTTTTTGGCCTGACGGAGGGGAGACGTTCATAATGCCTCAGGTCAGAACAGAGCTCCTCGAGAAACTGATCGGCTCTGAGACCAAAGCAGAGCTGCTAATGTATTTTCATGACAATCCCGACGCGACTGATACCATAGAGGGTATCGCAGCGAGGATCAAGAGGGGTCCGAAAGAGATAGAACGCGACGTTACCGATCTTGTCGAGTTAGGCCTCCTCCAAGAAATCAGAGTCATCTCATTCAACAAAGACCGAGACCGCGAGCTTCAGAAGGAGATTTCTCAAAAACTTGTCTCGGTTGGTTCCATGGATGAGGCTGCCGCGTCTGCAATCAAAGAACAGACGGGCGTCAGGATGGTCGATTTCCTAATGCCTGACGGTTATCCCTCTTCTTCCGTCGTCATGATCATGGGTGATCCAGCCACTGGAAAGACGACGTTAATGATTCAGCTCGTAGCAGAGGCCTTGAAGAAAGGTAGGAGTGTTGTGTACGCCGCCCTCGACGATTTCCCCGATAGCATCAGAGAATCGATGAAATTGATGGGAGTTAACCCGAGAGACTATGAGATTGAGACGCGGAAGAAACTTGCGTTCATAGATTGTTATTCGTTTCTAGTCGGGGTAAAAAGTCAGGAACAGTATAGCGAGGACCCTCAGCGCTTGTCGGATCTCAGCATTATCGTCACCAAAGCACTTGCTGAAGCTCGAGATTCGAACAACGTGCTCCTCGCAATGGACTCAATGACCACGCTGATCCAAAGGAGTGGGGTACGGCCATCGTTTGATTTTCTCCATACTCTGATCGCGAAAATCAGAAGCAGTCGGGCGAGTTGCGTAACTTCGCTTTCGCGAAAGGCGTTCCATCCTGCCATAATTGCAGCTATTCAAGACAAAGTAGATGGCGTTATTGAAATGAAGGTAGAGGATGCAACGGACGGGCTTGCACGCTTCATCAGAGTTTCAAAGATGAAAGGGGTTAGACACGTTACTACATGGACCCCATACAACAGGGATCCATCGATAGGACTTATTGTTCCTCGCGATGATGCTACTAGCAAGAAATCGGGCTTGTCTCTTTCATAGGACACTCTCCCGAGGGAAGACTTCGATACCTGTATCAGTTATTCTATACGGTCTCGGCTGATTGTCAAGCGGCGTTTTCCGCATCTTTTCTACTTGAATCACGCGCAACAATGATTTTCCAACTTGTAACTGTTGGAGTAAGATCACTCCATGGGCCAAGTACTCCTCGTAATCTATGCTTCTCTCGAATCCGGGACGTCGAAGCTCGGTTGTAATCAAACAAGTAGCTCCAGTGTCCGCAAGAGCCTCCATTAGTTCGACTAGGGCGTTGCGTTGCGCTGCCAATCCTTCATACTGAAAGACTAGTGTTGTAACGGGGTCAACGACGATTCTCTTCGCCCCGATCTCTCGAACGCTCGTCTTAATCATCTCAATAAGAGTAGCCATCGAGAACTCTTTTCGGCCGATAGTCAGCTTTCCCACTTTGATTTCCGCGGGAAGGTACCTGATTGGCGACGCCTCGAGAAATATCAGTCTCTTATTGCTCTCGAGATCTTGAAAATCCCATCCGAAATCGAGCATTTCGTCGAAAACGTGCTGTTTGTTCTCGTCGAGGCTAACGTAGACCCCCGCCTCCTCGTAATCCAATATCCCGTTCACGAGAAATTGGGAGGACAAGATAGTTTTTCCTG
>CAYRXJ010000010.1:0-17325 GCA_964428235.1 uncultured Candidatus Bathyarchaeia archaeon
AGATTTTATTGCCTTGGCTATCATGTATGGTTCTGGACGGAAGTAGAAGGCCGGGAGCTCACGGCTATTTCCTATAACTTCTCGATTGAACTCGATGTCGGTCCCAATAACGACGTTCCCAGCGTTGAGAGCTTCTAAGAGCGAGGGGTTCGTCCCGCCTACCATATGGCCGTGAATGTACCCTGCACAGTGCCACCTCAACATTTTCTTAATCCCCGGGTCATAAACGGCTCCCGCAAGAATTATTCTGTCGTCTTTTTGTGCGAGATCCTTGAGACGCGACAAGTAATCTCGTGACATGCATGGCCCTACTAAGAGCAGTTTTCGAGACGTCGTTGTCTGAGTAAAGCCTTGGATGATCTTGTCGATGTTGTTGTCAGGTTCCATTCGCGCCAGCACGAGGTAGTAGTCGTCCGGTCTTAGGAGATGGACGATGTCGGGACGCCACTTCTTTATGGAATCCGGGTTCCAGGAGGGCGGGGGAACAGAGGCAGTTCCGTATGGAAGGAATATCGGAGTTCTACCGTATGTTTGCTCGACGTATCGAGCGACGCATTTCGAATCCGCGACTATCACGTTGGCAGCTGTAAGGCCGAATCTCTCGCTCAGACGAAGAAGTATTCTCGAAATTCGTCCGAATTTTGGTCGTTTCCACTCCATGCCGTCAGAGTTGACTACCAAGGGTTTCCGCAGAATTCTTGCGATCCAAAAGAAGAAACCAGCGCCGTACCCTAGCATGTAGATTGCATCGACCCTGCTCCCCACTTCTATTAGAGATCGAATATCGTAGAGTATCTCGGAGAGAGGGCGAAGTGAATCCTTTACTGGAAAGTATACCAGTTCAATGCCCTCATACTTAGCAGGGCGTTCACCGTTGCCATTGTCCTCACATGCGGCGACGACCCTAAACCCTGCTTTCCTCAGCCCGACGGCTATCGTTTCCGCTGCGGTTTCGAATCCACCGTAATGAGCTGGGAGGCCCCGCGTTCCGAGGATGCCTATGGATCGTATTCTGGCCAAAGATGCGCCTCCTAGTCTACGGGGATAAGGGAATCGCGTTTACAAAAAGCGTACTGGTGTGTAGGTAATCCGTGCTCTTGCGATAATTGAACCATTACATTATGACGAATTTCGATTGCACACGATGAAGGACGGATGTCTTCGGCCATTTGGGGTCGCTTCAGCTCTTGATCTTAAGAACCATGCCTGGGGATCGTCTCTTAACAAGAGGTAGCAAAAAGGGCACTACTGCCCGAGCGGAATACAGGGGCACCTCCAAAGCAAGGCGCTGCCGAGAAAAGAGGGATCTCGTAAGTGTGGGCGACAACGTATGTTATGTTGTACTGGTGAATTATCGAAGACACTCGGAAGTCGCTCGGGTTTTCATAGAGAATTTCAATGTTTCTGTAAATGTCGATGTAGCCGGTTGGTGCAACGATAGCGGCGAAATCTGCTCGGTAGAGAAAGTGTAATTTCATCGAGTAGACTTGGATCCAGGTCGCCGTAGGATCTGCATCAGCATCGTTTGTTGTCACAGGAGAGAGTGTTCCATTAGCCGCGAGCCACTGTCCAATCTTCTTGTCGTCTTGGTAGAACGCCTCCACGGGATTATAACGAGGCGGAAGGGACAAAACGCTAGGTGTGCCTTCAAGACTAGGACTTGCAAGCCCCCCAATCTGAACCGATATTATCACGAGCAGCAAACCGACGCCAACCAAACTCATTTTGTTTTGTCGTATCAAGGAGAGTCCTGACTTCAAATCGAGCGCGCTGGATTTTCCCAAACGGTTTACTACTAGATATCCGAAAATCCCTCCGAGTATAGCGAAGGGTTCCGTCATTCTCCAAAGGAAGCGCAATGGGTCGGGTATCGGTATCCCAACAATGATTCCATTTGTTAAGAAGACTAAGGCTGTTACCCAGCCGAGAAGTAACATGAACCCAAGGGTCTTGCGCTTCGATCCTACAATTATTCCGGCTATTCCAAGCAAGCCAAGTGCCGCTCCTGGGACCAACGGCTCATCGTACGGTGCGGGCACGTAGAGTCTCCAGTTTCCAGTAATGAGCTGCGAGCCGGCGTTTGAGCTGAAGTAGGTAGAAGTCAAAGCATAGATTGACATTAGTACTATCATCATGGTCCAGAACATGCGTTGGTTTCGACCGCCAAATATCGCGTCAAGTGTCTCCTTCAGTTCCGATCTCGAGCGAAGGTAGCTGAACAGTACTGTGAATCCCAACACTGGAGGAAGGATCACCGTGGCGAGCTGATGGTACGGAATGACCGAGGCCGCCGTTAATCCTAACCCATAAGAATAAGATGGAGTTTTTCGCACTCGGAGAACCGAGTAAAGCGTAGCGATTATGAGAAGGTAGCCTGAAATGTCTGGTAGATTTCCGCGCTCAAGGTAGCCGAATGGCTGGTAGGCACTTCCATACAATATCGAGGCCAATACAGCAGCGACTGTGGACCCGCTTATTCGTAGCGCGATCAGAACCACTCCAGCGAATATGCCAATCGATCCGACTAAGGTTAGGATCCAAGTGTATTCTTCGATGGGTAGCCCGGTGAGAAGAAAGAATTGTGCTAGTAAGAGGTGTGCGCCATAAGTAAACTTGACAGCTTGGTCAAGAGGCTCCACGGAGTAATAGTTGGGCACCCTCCCCGTCGCCATTATTGTCTTTGCCCAATAGACATGCTCTCCCATGTCTAGGGCGTGACTTCCAATCGCTGTATACCAATTGAACACAGTGACAGCGACTGCGACTACTGATCCTAGGAGGATTCCTATATGAACTCGTTTCGCGCTGTCTAGGGTCCGTTGTCGCAGGTTCAAATGTTGGAGTAAGAGAATCCTAACTTTGCGAATTATCGATCGAATAGCGATAGCGCTCGCAACAAGATAACAGACGAGAACTGTTACTGCATTTATTCCAATGGTACTACTGAGTCCGAGTCCCACTGCTGCGGCAAACGCGAAACTTAGCGATAAGGAATAGAATACTCTTTCAAGGAAATTGTCAAACTTGAGTCCGAACACGTGACTGAGACTAATGCCTGGAAGAACGAGGATCAGAGCTATTGAAACTATTGTCAGGAGGTATTCGAGCACGAGTATGTTTCACTGACTCAAAGTCGAGTAACTCTCCCTGTTTTTGTCGAATGTCTATTATCTTTTATGTGGGGACCAAGAAAGCAAGCGAAGGCCCCGAAAGTGAACGATAAGGTCGAGAGACGGAATCCCACCCAGTTTAACGGCATCCTCAAAGGACCTAACAATAAAATGGTGTTGGTCAATGTTCCCAACTCGAGTGACCAGCCGATTCTCGATGTGATATGCAATCCGCGGTACCTTGCGAAACTTAGTGACCACAAGACCCGGATAACGTGGCTTGCCGGGTTAAGCGTTGACGTATCTCCATCGTAACTCACGGTAACATTTCTCTCTTCGATCTTGAAGCTCTTTTTCGCCAATTCAATAAGGATTTCAGAGTCAACTCCCATTCCCTTCTCGATAATCGAGATGTTCGAAATGACCTTCGAGGAATACGCCCTGAATCCGCTTTGAGTATCCCGGACCCTGGTGCCAGCGCTGATGTTGGTTAGAAGACTGAGAAGAGAATTTCCAACTCTCCGGTAGAATGGGATGTGGTTTCCACTCCAAAACCGGCAGCCGATAACAACGTCCGCCTCTCCCGCCAACATCGGCGACAATAGTACAGGAATGTCGTTCGGGTCATGTTGCCCATCACCGTCCAGAGTCACAATAACGTCAGGCTGCAATCTTGAGGCTTCTTGAAGTAGTGTCTTGAGAGCGGCGCCCTTTCCAAGATTTCGGTCATGAGTCGCGACAATAGCTCCGTTTTTCTCGGCCTCTAATGCGGTGTTATCAGTTGAACCGTCGTTACACACGACAACCCGCGTTCCGAAAATCTTCGAACGGCACACAATGTTTCCAATAGTTTTTTCCTCATTAAACGCAGGTATACAGATTACTATAACGGGTCTGCTCTTCGCTAAATCCATCCCATCGATGCTGATGTTAGCAGTCGCGATAGACGTCAAGACTCCAACCCCTAGATTGTAGCGCTCACAATCCCTTCGCTAATCTCTGCTGCACCGACGTAAACTCACAACCGGGAGTAATGCGCGCAATAATTGTCAGCGATCGAGTCAGAGGCTCCTTGGCTCGAAGGCATGAACGCTTCATTCAGCGCAGGCGACGCAAAACACGACAAAAAGCTTTTGGTCTGATCCCGACTGGTCGAACAAAAAGTTGACAAACCTCAAGTCGGCTTGTCGGAAGTCCAAGAATCATCCGTGGCGCATATCTCATTAGGACCCGTTGGGCTTCGTCGTTTCTCCCTTCACTAATCCGGAACTCGATACAGAACTCCCTTGGTTGGGGGTTTCCGAGTGTTCGCATGTGTCTGCAAAGACGATATGGGTCTAAGTTTTGCCGGCACGGCCGACGTAGTGCTACCAGTCTTGAGTTGAGGGCGGAGGAGGTTGGTGTTTTCTTTGTTGGACTACCTTGGTTGGCTTGCTCTTCCGGAAGATGTCTGACTCTTTCCTGGCCGTTAGCCGTCTCACTCCCGGGCAGAGATAGGTGGCAATCGATGCTGAAGAGAGTCCGAAGGCTACGCTGAGGAGTGGGATCAGTATTGGCTACAGTGAATTTGTGTAAGTTTGAAAGTATACATCGTTTAGGTAGGTTGTGCAGAGCCATGTGGTCAGGGACACGATGATGCCCAAGTTCGAGAAATATCATGAGCCACGCTTCTTTCCGGAAGTCCCAGCATTCGAGGAATCTCACAATTACCCTCTCGTGGACGAATGAAAATTCGTTGAGCCCACGGTTAGGTCGAGTGTTACTAATTGGAGAACCTGTCTGTTTGTAACTACTTAGCCAAGTGAGACGCTCGTCTAGCGATGAGGGCTCGAGCGCCTTGGAGTACTCCTATTCCAAGGATTCCTACGAGGACGAGGTGCCCCACTGTGATCAGCGTCAGTGCTCTTCTAGAGAAGGCAAAAGCCGTTAGCGAAATGCTGTTGTCTCCTACGAACAATAGTGTCAAAGTGATAATTGAAATCATAGGTATTAGCAGGTAAGCATTTTCTTTGCCTGACTTGGTTACCAATCTATAATCGCCGTTAAGATATGCAAGAATCATTACAACGAATAGGGCTCCCACTTCGAGTGCCGTATCTGCAATACCTGGGAGTCCTAGTTTTGCCCCCGGCAAGTAATTTGATAATGGGAAGAACGGAGGAATGGTCCCAACAATTGAGTCTCCCACTAGGTGGGAGAGGATACCCGCAGAAAACGCCATCCCAGGCCGTTTGAATCTAATGCAAAGGGCGAGACAGATGGGTGTCAAAATTAGCAGAGAGTGAGTGTAAGTATGATGCACAATTGCGGGTTGGAAGTAAATGTCGAAATCCGGAAGAGCTCCAGCAGTTAGTGCGAGATATGCTGAGAGGTTGACGTCCAGGCGTTTACCTGTAAGTTTCGAAAAAATATAGCCGAAGCAGGAGTGCCCTAAAAGAAACATTGGGGTTAGTGCTCTTTCTTCACACTCGACTGAAGCCAGGTTTTGTACCGGCGCCTACTAATGGTTAGCGTCGCGAGTGTCGGAGAGCCCAATGGGTCGAAATCGGAAAGTGATTGTCGCTCCAAGATGACACCCTCGGCACAAAGTCTCGTTTCGAAGGCTAGGTCTGCAACACATTCCTAGGAACACCGCGATAAAATAGTGCACTTCAATAGCTAAAGCGTCACCATCCAACAAGCGTGGAACCAAGGCTTTGCGTGAGTCCGGAAATAGTGCGTTTCTTGACCTAACTCTTAAGAGGATATTTTCTTGTCTCCAATCCGTTTAGCGAGATCGCTGGGTCTGTACGATGAGTAGCTCTCTGAGTCGCATCTCGCCTTACATTAGAAATCATGTCTTCCTCCTTCTTGGCATAAATCAGGCGTCTGACGTTCAAGCAGGCCGATCTTCAAGAGTCGGGCTCTTTGTCAACGGCACATTTCTTGTAGCGGTCGGACTCGTTGCAGTTCTTGTTTCAAGTCTTTTTGTTGTGCTCTCGATTCCCCTTTTCGTCTTCGGTGCTTATGATATCCTTGTGTCAAGAAGAAGGTCGCTTACCCTAAGCCGGTCAAACCTTCTGTCTCTTGGGGGACATGTTTGCGCGGCAATTTTTCTCTATGTCTTGTTGACCCGAGTTCTTTGGGTCACATACATGACCGACAGTATCGTTGGATCCTATATGGGAATCCTGAAAGCTCTGGCGTTTCAAAATCCGTACGGATATTCAATAAAGCCATTCCTGGACCAGTTTAGTTTTCCTCCATCGTTCTACACCCCTAGAATTGACGGTTCTTTCGAATTTCATCTCAACTATCCCGCACTGAACTTCCTCGCTCTATTGCCTCTCTACGCTGCAGGGCTCCATGACTTGCGTGATGGAGTGTTTCTGTTTCACCTAGTTTCGGTTCTACTCATATTTGGCCTTGTTCCATCACGTCAGAAAGCGCTCGGTCTTGCGCCGTTCGTTTTCTTCCCCGCATTTGTAGCTGCCAGTTGGACTGACAGCGTGTGGGCTTTCTTTCTTGTCGGTGGTGCGATTCTATGGTACAAGAACCGGAACCTTGCGCTTGCAATGATAGGGTTTGCAGGCGCAACGAAACAAATTGCCCTCATTGTCCTCCCGTTTCTGCTCATTCGTCTCTGGCAAGAATCTCCTGGCTCCAGAATCAAGAACACGCTGACAGGAGCAACCGTGGCGGTCGTTGGTTTTCTGGGCCCGAACCTTCCATTCATCATCTCATCACCTTCGTCGTGGTGGGTTGCTACGATCCTTCCCTATCTTCCTGGAGGGGCGGCCCAGGTTCCTGGGGGTGTCGGCCTATCAGGTCTGCTGCTACTCATCGGAGTTGCCCCCCCACCTCTGTTCTTCGTTTTGTTGGTTGGCATCGCGACGGGCACATCTCTCTATCTCTACACCTTTCGCCTAGCGAGGTCATCCTACTTCGTCTGGGTTTTTCCAATCCTGATCATGTTCTTCTATTATCGCTCCTTTCCCAACTACTTATTCTACTGGACAATCCCGCTCGTCTTCGAATTCTTCAGAGTGAGGCCATCGCTATCGATCTGGCGGTTTTCGCCAATCCACCTCTTTTCTTGGCATCCATCGATGGGCTCAGCTCTACTATCTCTCCGCAGCAAGTTCCGGGTTCCTTTGATTGCTGGGATGCTACTCACCACCGTCTTCGTCGGAGCATTCGGAGCCTACGCGTCAAACTCGTCGACATCGGGCGTTCAAGTGGAGATCAATTCGGTTGCCGATCCAGATGGAATAGGGGCAACAACTCTTCTGAACGTGACCCTCGAGAACTTGACCTCTCAACCAATCGTCCCATCGTTCTTTGTAAAGTGGTATGTTCTCCCATACTTGTGGGCCTCGAACTCCAACCAGACCGTCTATGCCTCCTCAGCCGCTACCTTCCTTGTCACCGCTACGGACGGGTTAGCTGCTGTGCCAAGAGGGATGAGCTTCAGAGTCTACGTTTACGACTCGCGAACGGGGAGCCTTGTGGGCGAGTCATCTGGCCTACGGGCAGATGCCACCTACTTTCCAATCGAAAACTCTCATTTCAGGTGGTGGACACTTGACGTCGGATCAGGGGAAAAGGTCCCATTCGGATGGAAGCTAACCAAGATAAACGTGGCCTCCTCCACCTCAGTCATAGAACCTCTCGGGCAAAGTCAAGATGGAGTTTCATTCTACGTGAATTACACATCGCCGGGCGTCAAGTTCGAGAGAGTGACCTTGTCTCAGCGAGTAGTTTTGAATGCCACAAAGATTAGGCTCTCGGTCCTGAACCCTTTTCCAATAAGCACGTCGACTGGCGTCATTCTAGGCTTGTTCATTACAGACGGCGCACACGAACTCTCTTACATCTTCTCTAATGAAACCGGACTCTCGATATCCAGCTCCAGCTACAATTACACAAAGGTGATTCCGGTTTCCTCATCGACCTGGACATCGATACTTATCGATTCTAACCAAGATTGGCAAGCTCAAGGATGGGCAATACCTAGTCAGGTAACATTTTCTGTTTTCTTACAGGCCGATAACTTAGGCGATTACACCACGAGCATCACAGGAATAACCCATCAGCTTTAGGGCTATTGCAATCGTTCTCCCCAGGGCCAGGACCTTCACCACCAACATCGCTGCTCATCAGTTTCTCAATTAGGTCTATCGCCATAATCTAATACGTAACGCGTCTTGGTGATTCACCTTCACGTGAAAGGTACGTCATTTGCCTCTTCCAGAACAGCAGGTAAAGGAGTTGCTGGACAGGTGCAAAACGGCCAAAGAGCGGTTTCTGACTAGTCTAATGATCGATCTGGACTCGGCTCCTATCCCGCTTGCAAGTCTGAATCTCTCAGGTATCGACGCATTGAACTCGGTGTTACGCTTGTTTCAAGACGACCGTAATCGAGAGCTTCGTTTGAGCAGCCGTACTATCCGACTGTTCAATGAGTATGCTTCTACTCGGACGGACAAAGAAACCGGTCTCTTTCTCGGCGAGGATCTGTTGCGTCAATCTGATCAGGCGCTCGCTGATCTAGCATACGAAATTGGTGCGCGAGCGGGGCTGGTTTTTCAACGCGAAAATTTTCGGTTTGTGATTTCCGGGACGAAGGAGGCTAGCGGGCGAATTGTCGCAAAAGGAGCTAGCCGGAATCTCTTCTATCTGTACGGTATGATATCGAATCCTGTCAGGCGGCGGATCATTGATCTACTTGGGGACGAGGGGCCATTGGGATTCACTCAGATAAGGACCAGACTCAGCATTCCTGTGGGAACCCTCTACTATAACTTTGACATGTTGAAGGGGCTGGTGGTTCAGCAGTCTGACAAGAAATACAAGCTGACGGAAACGGGCCAAGATGCGTATCGGAAGGTTCACTCCTCCGAGTACGCGAAAAGTGGAGAGAGGCTTGCCGATAATCTTCCTGAAGCTCAGAGCTACATCGAGAAGATCGGAAGGATCCTTTTACCGTCGCAAGTGATCCGATCAATCCAGTCGACGTCTCTTGAAGGTGTTCTTGGGATGATTTTGATCCTTGCCTTGGGATCTCTTCTGATTTATTCGGCGAGGCTCGAAACGTTCGTATTCTTTCTAAATCCAAGCCCGCTCAGCCTATACCTCACTCCCACGCTTGAGTCGTTAGTGTTAGAGCTCGCATTTCTTGGAAGCTGGCTGCTAATCTACCTAGTTTCGGACATTTTTGCAACCATGTTATACGGAAGGAGGGGCGAGCATTTTCCGCTATTGGTGGGCACAGCCTATTGTCTTCTTCCAATTGTCGTGTTTGCGTCATATTGGGAGATCATTCAGAATCTGGCGTTGTCTGGGTCAGGTGGGCTTGTGATAAGTGTCTCAAGGATCTTGGCTGTAGTGGTCCAGGCTTGGTCTTTAGCGCTGTTGGCTAGAATCATTAGCAGTTTGAAGGGTATTCGCTTAGACAAGGCCGCGATAATTAGTCTGACCCTTGCGTATGTCAGTATAATGATCGCCTTCGTCCAAGGCATCTGATACGGCGATGTGAGCCACACAGTCTCGTTTTTCGGGTTCCGCATCTGATTCACTCACGTTACGAGGATGGATTCTGCAGAGATTGAATTTTGTATCCATGGAAATCGCGATGTCGCGAAATGTTAGCCGATGAATCAGGGAGTCGCTTGACCTTATATCCATCGTCCCAGGAGGCACGACACGTTGTGGTTTCAACGACAAGAAGCCAGGTAGTCAGGTGTCATTAGGTGTCCAAGTTCATGCAGTCATTAGGTGATTCTGCGTACATTAGGCTTAGAAAGATCGCCGAAGAAAGAGACATTACTGTACAGGAGCTTATTCGAGCAATTGTTATCCCTGACTGGCTCAAGATGACCGATATGCACGCAGACTTGGATGGGCAGTCGAGTCAGCACCGTAGAAGAGTTTCTCGCTCGTCTCAAAGAAGCTCTGCACTAGCTGTGGCGGTTGCATCAAAGCCGAAGCGAAAGTAGTCGACTCAATCGAATGACTATCACTCCACCAATAACACCTTACTACGGACAGGGCTTGTTGTCAGGAAATCCCCGGTAACTATAGGCTAAAGTGGATACCTGCGTTAGTTCGGGAACAGCAATGTCCGATACGAAAGCGAGCAAAGACTGGGCACCATTTTCGAAGCAGATCAAGCTGGACGAGGCTGATTGGGCAGTGGTGGATGGGCTCTACGAAGATTATCGGAATAGAGAAGGAGTAATTTCGAAAGCCGATTTTATTCGCAAACTTTTTCTTTCTGGCGCACGTTCGCAGTTGCTTTACCTGAGACAGAATTCTCCAGGGTCTCTCGCGCGAGTCGCGAGATCTACTAGAGCAGACTAGCTCGTGGAACTTATGCCGGGATTACTGTGTAGGTAAACTGAGTGTTTAGCTTCGTCGTCATAGTGACAGTGTAGTTGTGTCCGATTATGTATTGCTGAAATGCAAACGGTACGCCGCTGTACGTACACTGGCTACAGCTTGATCCGATTAGCAGGCTTGCCTGGCCACTATTTCCAGCTAGGACTACAGGACCTGTCCAATTAGTGTATGTCCATGAGTCGCCGGAAGAATCTGCTACAGTGTATGCTACCAAGGTGACAGGTGTGTTTCCGGCGTTGTGTAGCGATAATGATAGGCTGGTGGGAGAGAACAAGCTTGATCCGAGAAGAAGCAACGATTCTGGTGCGGGGTCAACGACCCTGACTCTTAGAATGCACGAGTGATTGACAGTCCCGCTGGTCCCAATCACCGTTATGTTGTAATTTCCTAGAGAGGTTAGGGCATTCGTTGAGACTTGTAATGTCGATGTGCTGTTTGTGCCGGACAGAACCGTTACCGGGTTTTGTCCCCCCATTATGCCAATGAATCCGAAAGGCGTTGTTGCCGACAGTGAGACTGTTCCGTCAAACCCGTTCGCGCTTTCAACAATTACATTGGTCGTATTGGAGAATCCTGCTGTTACGATGAGCGGGTTCGGGGTTGCGTAAACTGAGAAGTCGGCTTGTGTGCTTACGGTAAGGAGAACGAGTGTGGAGCTGCTGAGGATCTTCTTACCCAATAGCGAAGTGCCTGTGATTACGACGTTGTAGGTGGTGAGAGTTGCATTCTTGGCTGCTTGCGCGTAGAGGACGGTTGATGATGTTCTTCCGTTTGTTAATGTTACTAGGGATGGTGTTAGGATAAGACTGATGCTATTGCTGGTTGTCTGGGTAGTTAGTGTGACTGTTCCGGCGAAGCCTTGGATGCTCATGATGGTTATTTTCGAGCTTGCGTTCATCCCCTGTTGGATGAAGATTGATGATGGAGTTGAAGTGAGTAGGAAGCTTCCAGTTGGGCGATGCGCATCTGTCACAGTCAAGTTCAGGAGGGTCCCGCTGACGCTTACCGAGCCCAGTGAGAAGATCGTCAATAGGAGTAGGGCTTTGAGCGGTGTTTTTTTGGTCGATATTGGCGTGGAGCATTCCTCCTTGCTCAACCCTTTGTGTACCTTCTGGGTCGGTTCGCGGGCTTATGGGTCCTGTTACTAGATGGGTCCTAGGGGTCTTCTAGACATGGTTCTCGCGTGGGTTTTGGTCCTGAGCGTATATCATGAGGCTTGCTTAGCCGTTAGCAGCTGTTGAGGTAGAGACGGGGTTTAATGGAGGCTAAGGACCTGGGGCGGTAGTTTCACTGTTCTTGCAGCGCGGTCTTCTTGCGAAGTATGCGAGCGCCAATACTGTCATGCCTATGGCCGCGTATCCGACTAGGGGCAGCGTCGCGTTTAGGGTTGAAACGATAGAGGTGTAGTTTTGTCCGAAGAGAACTCCGAGGTAGATCAGTATGATGTTCCAGATGACAATGCCGATTGTAGAATATGCTAGGAACCGGGTCTTGTTCATCTTTGCGATTCCCGCGGGGAAGGCAATTAGTGTCCGGAGGAGTGGGACAAAGCGTGCTAGGAGGACTGTTGTGTTGCCGTGGCTGGTGAACCATTTTTCGGCTGTTGCCAGGTGTTTTTCGCTCAGCCGGATTTTCTTCCCGTACTTGAGGACTGCTGGTCTTCCGAGGTAGTATCCTATGCTGAAGTCGATTATTGTTCCGAGGAGGCCGCCGAGCGAGGCGACAATGACCGCGGGCCAGAAGTCAAGTGTATGCTGGTAGACTAGATAGCCGGTTAGGGGAAGGACGATCTCGCTTGGGACGGGAAGGGTTGCGCCTTCAAGGGTCATGAGGGCGAAGACGCCGGTGTAGCCCCACTGGGAGAGCAAGTTCAGAGCGAGGCTGAAAATCGTGTCGCTGAAGCTCATCGAACTCGGCCATTTGGAGGGTAGCGGGCTTTCAAACTCTTTCTTCTTTTCCCGGCTGCGTCTTTAAGAGAACGGTTTTAGAGGGTGATCGGTCTTTGATGAAGGGATGACTGCTCGGGATCAGGAGAGGGGGACGTCTGGCAAGCTGGTGCTGTTTATTGTGCTTGCCGCTTTTCCGGTTCTCTTCATGTTGATTGTCTTGTTGCTGGGACCGATGCTGGGCCTGCAGTTCGGTGCCTAGGCGGTCCGGAGAAGCATGTTTGTGTCACTCGGAGGTTTTATGATTCTATATTTTTTTTCTGACGGATCTCGTTGTCTATCTGGGCATGTTTCAAGCCTTGTTTGCCGGTTTCAAGCTGTTTTCTAGCTATTTCCGCGCTGTCTGATGTATGCTTTTAGTCGTGTCTTGTTCGTCGAATAGTGGTTTTTCGAAATGGCGTGGCTGGATTCGGGATTAGTGCCTAGAATAGGGTTCTTTGTGCGTTCGTTAGCCTATTCTTAGGCTGGCGGCGACGTCGGGCTTGGGATAGTACTTCCTGAAGTCATCTCTCCCATACTTCTTGGTGAACAGCTCAATGGCCTCGTTGACCTTGTCTATCTGGGTAATCGTGCGGACATTGCCGCTGAAGGTCTGAGTGGTGGATCGGATCCCTACTTGCGGATTCTGTAAAATGTTCTTGTACCATTCCGTGTCGGTTCCTGTTACTGGTATCAGCAAGAGTTCTTTCTCTTTCAAGGCGAACCAGACGGGCCTCGGCAATACTCTTCCGCTTTTTCGACCAGTGACCGTTAGCTCGATCTCCGTCAGGTCTTTCAATTTTAGAAGAAGATCTTGTGGCTTCAACTCCGGATCGCCCCATCGGCTTGCTTTCTCGCTCGGATAAGCCTTGCCAGAATTTTTTCCCTCCGGATGTGTCTGGGAAGGACGGAAAGCCTAAGCGGACCGGCGTGCGCGTTGCTAGTTCAGTGTTGAAGTGCCCGATATGTCACAGTGAGCTAGAGGCTCCAACTAGCTTCTGCCCCTTCTGCGGGACAAGGCTCGACTGGACGGGTTCCTCCCCAACACAACGGCACGGGTCGAGTCATGCTGGAGCAGCTGTCGGGCTAATCGTTCTTCTCGTTGCTGGAGGCCTTTTCGCAACTGGGGTTCTAACTCCTGCGGCTACACAATTCTACGGAGACGCGAAAAACGTGTTGCGTAACCTCTTGTGTTTGGATCCCGCTCTTTGCACCAACTCCACATACCCCGTAACTACAGGAAAGGCTACCTATGATCAGCAGATTTCTTTGATATTCTCGCAGAGCTTCCGGTCCCTAAGCTATAATGTGACAGCGGCTCCCCAACAAGACTCATCGGGCTTTGGGCCTGCCTATCTCTTGAACGGGTTATCAGACTCCGGGTACTGGTACCAGGTTGGGATAGCGTACAACTGGCCGTTGGCTTCCGCGAACGGTTACGATCCTGGATTTCACTTCATATGGGAGGCCTTCACACCTAGCGGGAGCACCAACAATCCAACAGTTTCCAGAACTCCCGACAATGTTAACACGAACGATACTATTGGTCTAAGCTTGTCCTTCCAGGGATCGAATGTGTTGTTGTACGCGATCGACTACAATACACAGGCGTCAGCATCTCACACTTACACTGCGGGGGGCGGATCTACGTTCACAGGCTCTTCAAGCTCTCGTGCAACTCGGACCCCCACTAGTCTGATGACTGAATGGTATCATGCAGCTCCATCGGAACCAACGATGAAACAGGTTGTATATTCAGAAGGCACGTTAGCGATTCAGTCTGCCTGGATCTGTATCGGCGAGTATGTTCCTCCGAACCCGAACTCTCTGGTTTTCGCACAGTGCAGTGGATTGTTGGTTCTGACAAGTCAGATGCAATCGTTCTCTTATCATGGACTGAACACTTACGTCAACCAGTACATGTTTCAAAACGGGCCGTCGTGATATCTCGAACAATCCGTGGAATGCCCCGCGAATACTTGAGCCAATGCTCGTCGGGTTACTTCAGGCTTAAGCTCGACTCATTGTGCAATGCGTCCTTTGAAGAGTATTGCCCCGCGTCGCTGCTCGGCCTGATCCTACTATTGTAACTAAACCGATCTCGTCTCTCGATCCAATTCACCATTCGCTCTTTCAGGAATTTCGGGCCGCGTCTATTGATGAGCTTGTTCAGAGTCTGGAGACGGCCGGGCAAGGAATTGATGTTCTAACAATCGCAGGGGTTCCACACCTTGTTTGTGGCAAGCCATTGCTGAATGTTCTGGTCCAGACGGATGCTGCCAAGCATTTGCCAGGGGACTTGTTGGCGATATTTCAGTACTGCGAAGGGTGCAAGTCGGTCGTCCGAGTTCTCTAGAACCCGGACTGTACTCCAGAGTGTTATTAAGAATGAATTCTGAGTTGTGGAGATTCTTAGTATCTATTCTTTGAGATCTAGATCGCGTAATAGTTTCCGGTAGTGCGTGTTGATGATTTCCCATAGTTTCTCCTTGTTTTCTCCGGTGGCGGTCTCGCGTTCAAACACGATCTCTAGGGCTTGGTCCGGTAGCTTGAAGCCTTCAATCCGGACCTCTGGCAGTCGGGCTTTGGTGAGATCCTCGTTGATTGTCTGCTGTAGTTCGAGGAGCTTCTTTGGGGTGGCCATTTTCTTGTTATCTGGCTTGATTGCGGCTTGATATTTCGTGTTTAACCGAAGGTCTAGAGTGACCGTTCCAAAACATAGAGCGTGTCTTCGCCTTCTCGCTGATTAGGTACCGTGCTTGAAGGGTTAACGTTTCACCATTTTGACATAGGCCCGGGCACCTTCGAGAACACAAGCGAGCAGTTCCAGTAGGGTTTTGGTTAATGTCTAGTGTAGTTGAGAGAAAGACTCCGGGATTCGCCAAGGGAATAATGCTGTTCCAGACTCTTGTGATCCTGCTTCTTTCATCCTGGATTTACGAGGAGTATCTGAACAACATCTACCTGCAAGACTACGTTAACAATACAGTTGCGGTTGACGGCGCATTGATCGCACTTGTGGTCGTCGTAGCTGCTCTCGGAGTCGCGTTTGGACTAGTGAAGATCCTCAGATCAACTCACAAACAGATCGATGCGCTCGGGTCAAAGCCGCAAGACCTTACACTGGCTCCGAACCTTCCTTCTTCTGGTCCTGCCAATACTTCATCATCAGTCTCCAAGGCCGGCTCGAACGTTGACCTTCATCCAATGGTGGCTGCTCTCAAGGCAGATCTCGCCCATCAGGGATCGATGGAGCTAATTCCACCCCTCGAAGTCAGACAGGTTAACCCTCCGCCTCCAACTGAGGCTCCACCTCCAGCATCCCGACCCGTACCGATAACAGGTATTCCGTCGACAGTCATTACCGGGAACATGCCTGTTCTCAGGCGTGTAAGCCCCGATGACCAGAAACCAGGGTCCTCTCAGTAGTCTCGATTCGTTGTTCTTTCCGCTCTCGCCCGCTTTCAGCGTCCTTGGCTGAGTTCCGCTCGTGGAATTTTGCTCGGGAATCCCTGAACAAGCTAGAGTTCGGCCTTTCTCGAACATCCTCGTTAAAGCCGGGTTATGCCTATTTCCCTGTCAGAGGATAAGGAGAAAATGCGGAAAATACTGGTTCCAGTACTCTTAGGCGTACTAGCGATATCGCTCGCGACTCTCGGGTTCGCTTTTGCAACGGAGACAGGGTCAGGCTCTAGCACGAGCATGCAGGACGCGAGCCAGAACACCACGACACAGCGCCACATAGAGGTCGTTGAAGAGCCAAACATGGTCCTTGTGCGGTCCGACTACTCTAGCGGGACGACCGAGAACCATTTCGGCGTCGCCTTGTCAACTGACACATTGAACCGTGTCGGTGTCTTGCTAAGGGTCGCCTTCTCTCACGAGAGCGAGATTGGTACAAGTGAGAACGAGACGAACATACACATGATAGTCGCGTACGTCAACCTTGTCGAGTTCACAGACTCGAACAATAACGGTGTGTACAACCCGGGAACTGACGCGGCCGTCCAGAACGTGTCGCTCGCCTCGCTATCATACACTGCTCCAACATGGACCCCTATCACATCCCAGGATGGTAAGCATGGCGTTGAGCTGGCTGTTAACGGGACAGGATCAGGCTCGACTGCTGGACTGTTCTTCGGTGTGAAGGCTGACCTCTTCCCACAGTACGCGATCGTTAGCGGTAAACCGGTACAGCCGACTGAGACCAAGATTACCACGACAATCAATGGATTCCCATTCAAGAACAAGACCGACATGGTGGCGTTGCAGGTTGTTGCCATGTCTCAGTACAACGTCGACAAGGACTCGGCGACAACAGACTACACTCTGCGGGTTCGGTCTGCGACGGCGCAGGGATTCTACAACTGGACACCGAACGCGACCGTGGACGGCAAGACTGTGAATGTCGGATCTTCTGTAACCAAGCTTGGAAAGTTCTGGGTGATAAACCTGGCTTATCCAAACGGCAACAATATCGTCCATGATCCATTGCTAGGGTTCAGCTTCGGTGCGACACCACTGGTCTCGGGCGCGCTACTGGTTGGCGCGGCGATAACTTCTCTCGTTGTCTTTGGAGTATTGGTGTACGCTGGCAGGCACGAACTGGCGAGAATCGTCTCGCCTAGAATACGCGCACTGCTAGCATAGAACAACGTTCCCAGATCGGTCTAGACCGGTCGGGGAACCCTCTTCTTTTTCTTTCTTCGTTAGCCTGCTGTTTGTCCGCAGAACGGGCAGCTGATCAATCCGTATGCGTTTATTCGACCACACTTCTTGCAAGCTTGTCCGGTTAGGGTGGTTGCTGGGCCCGTTGTCGGTGTGAATGGGCGGGGTTGAGGTTCTGGCATGATGAGTCCGATTAGACATGTGATTATTCCCGCGACGAATAGTGCTCCCCCGCCGATGAA
>CAYRXJ010000011.1:0-2015 GCA_964428235.1 uncultured Candidatus Bathyarchaeia archaeon
GCGAGATCTTCCCCGGATACGAACCCCTTGGAATGGCCCTTGAGAGCCTTCTTGAGATATGCCTCCATGCCAGTCGTAAGCCCGTCAGCAGCCCCCTCGTCGTAGCTCGAGTTAACGGCGATTTTCTTCGGATTCCTCTTACGGATGATTTGTTTCAGCTTGGGAGCAGCTCCCTCGCCTGCGTATCCGACTATCTGGTCGTAGAATTTCGTCTGTGCTATGGCATCAACTTCGAGACTTCCCACAACGGCTGTCTTGGACCCGTCCCGGTCGATGATAGCTGCCGACCGCCAAGTTAGGTCGCTGAACCGGAGGTCCTGCGCGAGCGGATCCTCATTGCCCTCTCGGGTGAACGTAATCCATACATCGATATCCTGATCTTGCATGGCTTTCTGTATCCACTTGAGTTTCTTTCGGAGAAAGTCGATCCGAAGAGGGGCTTTGTCGAGCTTCACGTCTCGTAGACATACGGAGAATCAACTTATTGCTTTCCCCTCAAAGCGCTAGGATGATGCAAACGGCACAGTACCCGGTAAACCAGTTTGCGAGAGACGTGGACACTATTGTCCGGAAACAATCAGATGAGGCACTGGTCCTCAAAGGTATCAAGCCATTGTTGGAAAGACTGATCATGACACCGGGATCAGTGCCGCGGGAGGCCTTCGCGCCACGAAAAGACCGGTTTGCGATGAATCTCATCCACATGCCCAAAGACGAACTATTCTCGGTGATAGGGGGGATTTGGCACCCGGGGCAGACAACGCCCATCCATGATCATCTTACGTGGGCACTCATTGGAGTCTATGACGGCGAAGAACGCGAGGCTTTGTTCAGGAGAACAGACGATGGATCAAATCCGAAGATGGCGAGGATCGAAAAGGTCAGCGAGAAAGTCAACGCTAAGGGGCATGTTACCGTTCTCGGCCACCGGGGGATCCACCGGGTGGATAATGTCTCCGGCAAACCTACGACGAGTGTTCACGTGTACGGACGGGACATTGGACATGCTGAACGCCACAGCTATGATCCTGTCACTGGAGAGATAGGTAGATTCGTTTCCGGCTACTGTAACGTTTTACGGGACACTGACCGGTTCTAGATCCTCTTCTTCGTCTGGATTGGAGACTTTGGGTTCCATGAAAGGATCAGTATTCGCGTAACTCATGACTTGTCGTTGGGCGGAGAGTTCTCCGGGAAACAGACTGAACAGGAAATATTGTGCCGGCCAGGGCAGTCGTGAAACCATCTTGTCGTAGACGATGAACAATGACCAACTGAAGTGATAGACGAGTCCCAGGGTTTCTCGCCGGTCTTCCTGATACTATGAGAGTCTCTCGCTTATTTCCATAGCGTCTTTCTTATCCTTCGAAAACTCCAGGAGGGTCTCGACAGTCCGGCTCTTGTATGGACCCTTCTTCCTAACATACTCAAGATAATCCTCCATCTCGTTCTTGAAAATCCCGACGTTGTCCGCCACGACAATGCTCCCCTTGTGAAGATTCTTCTCGACAGCTTTCAGGTACGCAAGATATTCTGATTTCTCAGCGTCCAGGAAAACTAGGTCAAACTTACCTGTTAATTTCTCAACCTCGAGCTTCCCGTCTCCCTCCTTGAACCTGATCGCCTTCTCCAAGCCAGCGCGCTGAACGTTCTTTGT
The DNA here is from genome assembly GCA_964428235.1 of uncultured Candidatus Bathyarchaeia archaeon. Lineage (GTDB taxonomy): Archaea > Thermoproteota > Bathyarchaeia > 40CM-2-53-6 > 40CM-2-53-6 > 40CM-2-53-6. The sequence goes on from CAYRXJ010000011.1 coordinate 1,658, forward strand.
TGAGATACGAACATGCTCTGGGCTTTTTTCGACTGATATGATCTCGACTCCGGGAGGAGAGTTCTTGGCCATCAGGATGGATGAGTACCCGTACAGCGCGCCAACCTCGAGTATTCTCTTCGGAGCGGCCTTCTTCACAACCTCAGCGAGAATCTTTCCTTTTACTGGGCCGATTGATGGAATGAACGAACGTTCTCCCATCTCCTCAATCTCTCGCATAACCGCTTCCGCAGGGTCAGAGGGTTTCATCGCTCAATGATCGTGTCTGTCTCGAGGACATGTACTTAACGATAGAATCCTTCGACAGCTACGTTCTCGATCGTTATTTCTTCTGGAAAAGATAGATGGCCCAGCCCAT
>CAYRXJ010000011.1:2115-16733 GCA_964428235.1 uncultured Candidatus Bathyarchaeia archaeon
ACAACGCCTTGAGAGTGTTCTTGTAGCCGTTGTAGATCCAGGACGCTCCAATGCACATCGTCAAGTCCTCTGACTCCTTGTTTTCAGGCTTGTAGCTTGAGCCATCCATCTCCAGAAACTTCAGGTCTGATTCTGGTACAAGCTCGCTCTTTCGTTTCTCGGCGTCTCGAATGCAATAGGGAGACTTGTCAACGCCAACCCCTTTGATACTGTATTTCTTCGCTAGCCGTATCAGCATCTCGCCCTTGCCGCACCCGATATCAGTGACCTTCGCACCGGGCGAGAGCCCCAGAAGATCGAAGAGCTGATCCAGTTTTTCTTCGTCCAGCGGGTTCATCAGGGTGTGATGTTGGTGGACAATGTCCCAGAACTTCCACAGATCCATTTGATCTCACCATTCACTGATTCGATAATTAGACTTAGCTTAGGACGAGAAGTCAGCTAGTTCGCGTAGCTGACCTTCGACCTTTCCAGCAACGATGGGAATGTCTTGAGAGCTGTTGAGGAGACAGTTAACCGTTCGACGAAACGCGGTGACCAGACTCCTGCTGTCCAGAGATGATATTCGCGTCTTGGAAAACTCTGTGAGAACTTTCTCTGGGAGTTTGTCAAGCCCTCTTTCGTAACTGCTTTCCAGCCCGTAGTGACGACATTGCAGTGACATCGCTTGTTCCCTCGCGCTATTGATCCAGTACTCTGCCTGCCAGAATCGCCCGCGCGCGATACAGAACCGTGCACGGACGAGGTGATGGACCGCGAGTCCAAACATGTGTTCTAGCGATGATTGTTGGGGCTGGTTTCTCGCTACCGCTTTACCAAAGAGCAAAGTGAACCTTGGACCAAGAGCGCCGAAGTTGTGGCCCGGAGCAAAGGACAAATCAACTTGCAAGCATCCGGGAAACAAGAACACGCGGTACATGGTTGATTGGAAAGGAAGATCGAATAGTACAACGGCTCGGAACTCGCTTTCCAGTTTCTCGGTCCATTCTGCAAGAATGTCCTGTATGCCTGTTTCTTCAGAGAGACCAAATGAGAGATCAAGATCAGACCATCGATCCCCTTCGGCCGCGCTTCCGCCTACCAAAGCGGCTGCAACGAATCGTTTGTCGCTGCTGGCCATTTCCACGATGCGGTCACGGATTCTATCCCGGTCATCGACTGTAAACACGTCAGATCGTTTGCCGTGTTGTTCTGATCTGAAATATACATTAGCGCTGAATGTTTACGAGGACTCAGTACTAGCAATAGTTACTAGTTCTCTAGAGAGACCATAGCCTTTGTTGAAATCTAGGCAGTCTATGGTTTTCTAGCAGCGAACAGTCGAGGATATACAACAATGCAATTGAGGATGCTTAAGGGAAAGCTACACCGGGCTACCGTTACAGGCGCGGACCTCAACTATGAGGGAAGCATCGAGATAGACTCAAGCCTCATGGACGCCGCTGGCATCATTCCCTTCGAGAGCGTCGACATCTGGAGCATCACGACCGGAGACAGATTCTCAACTTACGCTTTACCAGCGCCAAAACACAGCGGCATCATCGCGCTCAACGGCGCTGCTGCACGAAAGGTCCAGCCAGGAGACGAGATCATCATCACAGCCTTCGTCTCGATGGAGGAGAGACAAGCAAAACACTGGAATCCGAAGATCGTTCTCCTCGACGAGAAGAACAGAGTTAAGCCGTTAACCCACGCGCCAAAGTCCATGGCTACAAGACACAGCCCGACCCCTTAGACCGATTTTTCCGGGACGACTTCTCTAGCGCGGTTTCACTGCGGAGGCTATGAACATCGGAATCTCAACCTGCTCGTTGTCCCGGCTCCTAGAACAGCATGATGAAAGAGAATTCACACTGACGCTCCCCAGTCCTGCGTCCCGCATCATTCTAGCGACCATTTCCATATTGAAGCCGAGCCATAAGTCAGCATGTTCCTTTCGCAGCCACTCGTGGTTGTGCTCTTGCATGTCTGATATCGCGAGCCTACCATTCGGCTTCAACACCCGTCTCATCTCCACGATCGCGCCAGCGGGGTGGGGACAATGGTGCAAGACCATGTTTCCAACCACGACGTCCACGGACGATTCCGGTAGGGGCATGCTCTCAACATTTCCAATGCGGAACTCGACGTTTCCTCTTCCCATCTTTGCAACTGCCTCCTTGCTCATCGAGCGAGAAAAATCGAGAGCGATGACCTTCGATGCAAGCTTTGCTGCGGTCTCCGTGAGAAAACCTGTGCCCGCGCCAACGTCTAGAACCGTGTCTCCTGGACGTATCTGTACCGCTTTTAGAACGACGTCCCGGACCTCATCGCCGTAGAAGCTCTTTCGCATCACGTCCCAATTCGGAGAAACCATCTCGAAATAGTCACGGACCTCGCGCGACAAGGGACAACCAAATGCGCCGTTGGAATGAGTTAAACGATGCGCAAGCCTACAACGGGCTATCCACAAGGCCAGTGTCTCATGGTCATAGAAGCCGATTATTACAAGGTCCGGCTTCAATTCGAGAGACTGTTCGCCGATCCCATCCTATTCGAAGACCCAGCGAACACTGTCGGCCGATACCTCCAACATGCCAAACCCTCCATCAAGACAAGCGAGATCTATCAGACAACAGATCAGATCACGCCCTTGGACAAAGCTGGAAAAAATCCTGGGGTCTCAGGAACAGCGCGATACGTTCACTGCGGAAGAGTGGTACGATCGGAATACCTGGAGAACGTTAGCATAGAGATAGAGTACGCTGATCTTGGCAGCGGTCTCGCTCCAGAGGAACATGAGAGACTGTGGAAGAAGCAGAAGTGGGGGCGAATGAACTTCGTCCTAGACGATCTTCATAGGGACCACGTCAGGATGGATATTCCCTCAATTCAGGAACTTTACGAGATGGTCAGCATTCGGGCAGATCCAACAACACTCGTTGACGTCGAGCTCCCGGCCCTTTCCGACAATTTCTTCCACTTAGCAGTGAGGTATCTGGAAAATCGGCTGAAACAGCTGGCGAAAGAACACGGTCATTCGGTCGAGATCTACATTGGCCGCGACCTTCTTCCAGAGGAGCGACAGGCTCTCGAGAAGAGGCTTACCCGACCTTCGACAATGGCGACGATCTACATCTTGCTGTCGAAAGGGCAGAGTGCTGCCGCGCTCTAGCTGAAACTACGCAACCTGCTTGTATGACTGGACAAACTCAGGATCTATAACTCCCGATATCACTTTCTCCGATCCATCGGCGAGGATCACGGGAGTTCCAGCTGCGTGATATGGTAACTCGAACTTGTCAAGCTTATCCTCAGCCTCAACTTCGAACAATTTTCGGCAGGCACCGTTCTGATAGTGGAATGCGTAGATTTTCTCAACTCGTCTTTCGCCAAATCCCCCTGCTCTGCCTCCGGCAGCATTCCCACCCTCCGGCAACTGCAGAACAAACACAGAGTTCTCCCCGGCTAGAGATTTCAGATCGACAGGGTTCTCTGCGACAAGTATCCTGCGCCCTTTTTCCGATATGAGACGCGAGAGCTCTTCAACAGGAGTCATTGTTGACCCCGACTCTACAACTGGTCGTAGAAATAACTATGCTGGGCCTTGTCCTAGAGAAAGGTGATTGTCGCATCTTTTCGACCGATGCGGACGAGCTTCTCGATCTCTTGCGCATCCTCATCAGTCAAAGGATTGTAGAGCCGGTGATTATCGCTGAACCCTGAGTATCTGCCCGCGATCAAGTAGGCGTCACGCGATAGCTCCTTCAAGACCGTGACTCGGTTGAGCTGGTCCTTTGCCGTATACAAGTAGAGGGGCGTAGAATCATACTTCGTTATCTCCTCTTTCGAAATCCGCTTTTTCTCGATCGTTACGGGCATTTGTCTCCTTGAAATCGCAGAACAATTCTCATCTTAGTTAAGTCTTCACGACAAGCAACTTCTTCGTCATAGGCAGGGCTTAAATGGAGTAAAACCGAGCCGTCGATCGACAAGAAAAAATGAAAATGTACGTCTTGATACTCGGCGTCATCCTGCTGATCGCGGGAATAGGGGGAGCAGCATACTACGGGTTCGTGCCACGAACAAGAGTCTACGGTGCAATCGGCGTCGCAATTGTCGGCGTCGTCATCGCCGCCCTGGGCGCAATGATGAAGACGACAGCCGTTGGCGGAAAGACTGGCTCAGTTGCGGGGCAATTTACTTGTTCAAAGTGCAATGCGAAGTTCGGCTCGCAACAGGCACTAGACCAGCACTCTAAAGACAAGCATGGAATGTAGTTAGCCAGACTATTCTCTGCGTCAACGACATGCCTGGGACACCGTGAGGGCTCCTCAAATTCCCATTTTCCGACATTCTTCTGGTCCTCATAGGCACTCATCTCCAATAGGAGACTATGCCTGACAACTTGTCATCTGTTCTAGACCTTTAGTTGACCGGATCTCCGCAGAGATTCGACCTGTCCCTGGGTGTACCGGAACATGATGTCGCCGCGCTCGGACTGGAAGTCCCATGGTGCGACCAATACTGTGTCTCCCATCTTGATCCAGACTCTGCGCTTCATCTTTCCTCGGATTCTGCAGACTCTAGTTACGCCATCAGCACACTCGACGAGCACCCTGTCATATCCGAGTAGATTCTTGACTGTGCCGTAGAGCTGGCCGGGGCCTGGCGTGAGCATTTCGCTGAGGTTAGCCTCGCTGAGGACCTTTCGCTTCCCCATACTATCAGTCACACTAGAGTAATCGAGCGGTATTAAAGGCCAAAATGCCTAGTGGTTGTCCTAGAGCGTTCTAGTGTTTCCACTTGATCGAGCAGCCGAAAGGCCGAGTTTCTTGTGTCGCAGGCTTCTTTCCCGCAAGCATCGCGTCGAGCGCGTTCCGGAGATCCTTTGATTTCACCAGACTAGGATCACGGTTATCATCGATCCTTCCCTTGTACTGCAAATGTCTCTGTTGATCAAACGCGAAAACGTGCGGTGTGCAGATTCCACCATATTTCCTGGCGATCTCTTGTGTCTCGTCTCTGAGATACGGAAAGTTGAAGCCCTTGTCTTTCGCCCGCTTGACCATGTTCGGATAGCTGTCCTCCGGATAACCGGTCTCGTCATTGCTGTTTATCGCGATCAAAGTGACCCCTTTCAATCCGTAGTCTTTCTGGAGCTGGACCATACGATCCTCGTAGGCCTGCACATACGGACAATGATTGCAGCTGAAAACAATGACTAGGGCATTCTTGTCAGCGAAGCTCTTCAGGCTGTGATTTTTCCCGTCGACTCCTTTCAGATCAAAATCCACGGCCATGGAGCCAAGTGGAAGACCGACAGAGTCAAGGGTTGTCGGGGATGAGACCATGATTGAGACTGGGGGGAGCAAGGCCTTAGAAAGCTTTCCAATCTCCAAACTATCGGGAAAGACAAGAGTGAATGTGAGAGTCGGGGTTTCCGGTTTCAGTTATCCGGCGTGGAAGGGAAACTTCTATCCGGAAGATCTAAAGAGCGAAGAATTCCTAACATATTATAGCAAGAAACTGAACAGTGTCGAGATCAACAGTTCTTTCTATGCTCCACCAAGCATGACAATGGTCAAATCGTGGGCAGGAAAGACTGGTGTGGATTTCAATTTCGCTTTCAAAGCGCCTAGACAGATCACTCACATTCTCAAGCTCGGGAAAGGATCTGCGGAAGCCGCTCAACGGCTCGACGTTACTCTGACTGGTCTTGGAGAGAAGAAGGGCCCAGTTCTATTCCAGCTTCCGCCATACTCGAAGCAGGACCTGAAGCTTCTGGAAGAATTTCTCACAAACACCTCGAAGACAGGTATGAGAGTTTTCGAGTTTCGCCATGAGTCATGGCTGAACCCTCAGACGTACTCGATGCTGGAGAAACATGATGCTGATTTTTGCATCGCAGAGACAGAGGAGATGGCGCCCGTTTTCAAAGTGACAGGAAAGACCGCTTACTTCAGATTACGAAGAGATGTCTACGACCAGAAGATGATCGATGAGTGGACCAAGAAGATCATGGAGACCAGCAAGGGCAGAGAGAATGTCTACGTTTACTTACGCCATGATGAGAATGGGGACAATGCTACTCGAGCGCAGAAAATGCTAGGATCGATTGCTTAGGATAAAAGATCAGTCGGTCTTGGCCGCGGCCTTTTTCAGCTCGTCGTAGTTCGGCTCTTTTCCGGGATCTTCAGTGACCCACTTGTAGACCACCACGCCGTTGTGATCGAGAATGAACACTGACCGCTTCGCAGTGGTGTAACCTTTCAAGCCGGCGAAATTCTCATGGTAGACATTGTAAAGTTTGACGACTTCACGGGTGTAGTCACTTAGGAGCGGAAAAGTGAGGTTGTTGTTGTTCGCGAATCCTTTGTTCGAGAAAGGATCGTTCACGCTGATCCCGACCACTTGGGCGTTGAACTTGTTGAACTCGGCCATGTTGTCACGGAGGGCGCACATTTCCTTTGTGCAGACTCCCGTGAAAGCGCCCGGGAAAAATGCGAGGATTGTCGGACCGTTCGGCTTCAAGAACTCCTGAAGACTGCGCGGTTTTCGATCGGTATCGGGCAAGGTAAGTTTGGAGCCTTTTCGCCCTGGTTTACCATTCTCAATCATTTTTCTAATTGGCTAGTGGGTTTCTAAACCTTACAGTCGTCTCTCGAAATAATCGCTGAACTATGAGATGCTCTGAGAGATACGAAAAAGAAAGTTGGGGAGCCTAGAAAACTGTTCTAGGCTCTTTTAATCGTCTTCGCCTTGATCGTCGTCGTTACCTTTGCTGTCCGCGCATGCGCCAGAGTCGTCGTTGTCGCTGTGACCACTAGAGTCGATGTCGTGACTCTTTGTTGTGTGGTTGTCAGTTTTTGTCGAGTGAGTCTCGTCGTGTCCCGGGTTGTGCTTGTGTAGTGCAGCCATGATGTGGTTCGCTTTTCCGATTAGCGATTTGTCATCGTTCCCCTTGTCATGACCCTTTGCTAGGTGCTTGCCATTATCTTGGTGAGAAGTATCAGACGAGTCGGTACAAGTTCCCGGATTGCTTCCGCTTCCAGGACCCTCGCCCGTGGTACAGTTACTGGTACAGGTATTTCCTCCACTGCCGCTTGGATTGGTAGAGCCGGTAGGGCTTGTGGTGCCTGTGGTGCCTCCGCTATTGTTCGTGTTTCCGCCGCCGTTGTTGGAGGCTTGCAGTGCTGGACCGTGCAAGAGGAAGGGCACAAGGAACGCGCCTATTCCCGCCGCGATCAGAGCGATGGCTCCGACTTTGCGCTTTGTTGATGATTCCATTTTTTCTTCTCCTTTCTCCTTTTTCTTGGAGTTGCCCTTCGGTTTGAGAGGTCCCTGTATTTGATACAACGATTTGATCGGCCAAGAAGGTGTCAAAGCACCCCCCGACCATAACGCGTCTCTAGCCCGTTTTAGAGTACGGTATTCCGACCTATAGGACCCTCAAAAACAGGAACAAGATGACCAGATTAGGAATCGTCACGAGGATCCCGATCTTCGAGAACTCTACAAAACCGAATCCCGACCCGCGACTCTCAGCCTCCTCTAGAATGATCACGTTACTAGCCGCGCCCAGCAGACTGATACCACCGGCTAGAGTACTTCCACCTGCAAGGGCCATCCAGGGTCTTGGGTCTGCACCTGTAAAGCCCGCGGCCTGCATTGCCTTGATGTAGACCGCGACAAACGGGACGTTGCTCAGAAGCTGGCTGAAGATCGCGCTCGTCAGGATGATCGTTCCAATCGATAAATTTGGATCAGATTTGTTTAGTAGAGGGAGGTAGAGCATCAAGCTCTGCAGAGCATTCGATTCCCAAAATGCCTGCATTACGACGAAGAGAGAAATGAAAAACAGAATGATGCCCCAGTCGACAGTCCGGAGAATCTCGCGCCGCTTTCCGCTACCGAGGAAGACCATGACTGCGCCAAGTAGTGATACGGTTCCGAGATTGAAATTTCCCTGTAGACCAAACAACCCGGCTATGCCTAGAAGGAAGAATCCTAGAACAACTACTACCGCGGCCCAGCCTGAAAGCCTAGCAAGTCTTGGATCCTTGATCGCTCCCTTTGGATCAACACTGAGTTGGGATAGTGTAGAATTCGCAAATTCTCTTCTGTAATATCTTCTGAGAATGAGATATGAGATTCCTAGCCCGATCAGAGTTGGAGGGGCCAGGTAGTACAGAAAATCCAGCATTGGATTCTGGAGACCTGTTGACAAGGCGATCAGCAGATTCTGGGGGTTTCCGATCGCTGTCATAGTACTTCCAATAGTCACTCCCAACGCCAACGTGATCAGGAAGACCGAGGCTCGGACTCGAAGCTGCTTGGCTACTCCGAGCATTATCGGTGTGGCCATGAGCGCTAGGGTATCGTTTACTAGAAACGCGGACATCGCGCTGGTTCCGAGAAGAATGAGACCGAAGGCGTTTCGAGGAGACTTGGCAAGACGGAGAAGTCTGAGGGTGAGATACTCTAGCAGACCGGAGAGTTCCATCGCGGCGACGACCGAGAACATTCCGATCAAAAAGAAGATCACGTCAAGATTGATCGAAGCATAGGCGTCGGCCAGGGGAATTGCTCCCGAGAATATCATCGCGACTGCGCCGGTCATCATGATGGTCCAGACCGGTATGCGGAACCATCGGAAGTTACGGAGAACTATCAGGGCGTAAGTGACTAGGAAAATCGCTACTGGTAGGTAGTTCACGGACAAGTTGAGAGAAACCTTGAGGACTGAGCGTGCCCGCTAGCCAGATGAGAGGCTAGAAACCCCTGATCGATGTCAGGAAAGATAGGCTAGAGTTCCTCAAGCATCTTCTGAGACCATAGAAGCGACGGCTCTGGTTTTTTCGGAGAGTCCTTGTCTTTCTTCACCTTCGGTTTGGCCGGTGGTTTCTCTGGTTTGGCCGCTTCGGGGATCAGGCCCTTGTTCGCGAGGACAGGTTTCATGCCAGAAGGGTCTTGGCCGAGGCCGATGACCTTCCCTTCCTGATCGCGTAGGATTCCGTTCTCGTAGAACGCTTTGTAGTGCCCATTGTAGTCGTAGATGAAACCGTCTTCGTCTATCCAGGCAAGACTGTGCCCGTCGAAGTCTACCAGGCGGCTGTCCTTGAGGAGCCGATACCTTGCGGTACCGTTCTCGTCCCATATCACGTCGATTTCTTCTTCTTCGGCTTCTGGTCCTAGTTCCAAGTTCGTCTCTCCATCCGGTTTTGTCTCAAGCTAAGAAGGTTACCGATAATATTGAAGCAATGCAGGGAATACCGGAACCAGAAAAAAACCGGGGTCCAACATAGATATACCCGTTGCAACTCTGACCGGCCAGATAGAGTTGCCAAAAAGATCTACAGCTCGAGCCATCAAGAAACGTCAGAGAAAGAAGAACAAATCCCGAAAGCAACGATCTCATTCCAGCCGAAAGAAGAGCAATCCGTTTCAGAGTAAACATTAGCCCCCAACGGATCTGGGGTAATCGAGGGATCGTTCGCTCACTTGGACATTTTGCCGAAGTTGTCCAGGATCGCGACAAACGATTTCTCCATCGAGGCGAGACCGCCTGTCGGACCTTTCTCGTCGATGACGAGATACTCGTTCGGCGAGTGAGATAGCGCGCCGTGCCCCAGCCCGCCGATCACAACTGGAAGGTTGAGTGGTTTTCTGTTAAACATTGAGAACGGGGCGCTACCGGCGATCGTTGGCCATAGTTCCACTTCCTTGCCCATTTCCTTGTACGAATTGATCACGGCCTGAGCGGGTGGGCTTTGGTAGCTTGTTCGGGACCAAGTGTACCCGGCTTCCAGTACGCGTATCTGGACGTCCTTGAATCCGTAAGCATCTAGGTGGTTTCTGATCATCGGTATGGTGTCGTCCTTTCGCATGTTGGGAACTAGTCGTACATCCATTTTGACGGTGATCTTGTGGGGAAGAAGCGTCTTTGTCTCGGGTCCGGTGTATCCGCTGACGATCCCGTTGATATTGAGTGTTGGATCGAACAGGTATTTTTTCAGAGCCTCGGAACCCTTGCTGTCACCGATGAACCTGTCAACCTTCAACTCCTCTTTCACAGCCGCCTCGTTGAACGTTTTTTCGAGACCGGGCAACAGTTCTTTGTCTTCCTTGTTTGGGACCTGAACATGACGGTAGAAGTCTTGGATGGTCACTTTGTTGCCGTCTGGTCCTGTCATGGTGGATAGTGCCTGTATCATTCTCCAGGCTGGGCTGTCGATCCATCCTTTGTGGCTGCCATGGATTCCGAATTCCTTGGGACCTTTGCCCCAAGTGGCTCCGTCTAGTTCTAGTTCGAAGTAGACTATTCCCTTGACGCCCAGATACATCACGACTTTTCCAGTGCGATCTTGTGATGCAAAGGGGAAGAGGACAGCGTCCGTTTTCTGCAGCTCTTTCTCGTGCTTCAGGATGACATCTGCAAGGTGACGGCTCCCAAGCTCTTCTTCGCCCTCCACCAGGAATAGCAGGTTGACCGGGAGTTTTTGGCGCGTTGCGATTATAGACTCGCAGGCATTGAGGAACCCACGGAGTTCGCCTTTCGTGTTGAAGGCTCCGCGGGCGACGAGGCATCGGCCGAAGGGCGGAACATCAGTTAGTGTCCCTGCTAACGGTTCGACTTTCCAACCGGGCTCATCAACCGGCATAGTGTCGTACATCATGTAGACAACGATAGTCTTCTCCGCCCCTGCATCGTAGCGGCCGTATACTACTGGGTTGCCTGCGGTTTCTTCGAGCTCGCCTTTGCAGCCCATGCTTGTGAGATAAGAGAGGACGAGTTTGGCGCAGTCCCGGACTCCCTTGCTTTCCGGGGAGATTGAGGGTTGTCGGACTAGTTCTTGGACCTTGGCAATATGTTGGTTGATGTTCTTGTCGATGTGGGCGAAGACCTTTGCCCGATCGAAAGGCATGATGACGATCGACTGGAGAACTGTTACACTATAAGCGTTGAGAGGCTGAAATCCGGCTATATCGATGTGGACGCGAACTGGTATGATTGTTGGAGTATTCGCATGATGTGTCGCATGTCGGGTCTGGGTCCGAGCTTGAGGATGACCCACCCCTCTTTATCGTGGACTTCAGGCGATCGCGAAACGGTGCCCTGCCCGATCATGACCTCTTTGAGATCTTGCGGTAGCCGCAATTCTATTCTGTCTGGGCCGTGCATGTGGGCAAATGACTTGCCGCTGACGTGTAGTTCGATCTCTTCGTGTCCGTGGTCTTTCATCTCGACGCCTGGTACGAGAAGCATCTCGCCAGCGATCATGTCGAGCAAGCTCATGATAGGTACTTTTGGGTGGGATAGACCACTTAATGGTTGTTGATCTCGGATATGGTCAACGTGGTAAGCGAGGATGTTGTCTCGAGGGTTTCATGTACCGCTTGAGGCGTGGCCAGCCTGTCTTCGCATAACGCAACCGGTCGGGATCGCCTTTGACCCATCTGAGCATGTGAAAGAAACTACGCGCTCTCTTCTCGTCTCTTTCGGGGATAGGTTCGTAGCCGAGGTTTCTGATCTCGTCCAGGTACGCGGTCTCAACATTGTTCTGGGCGTCGCCCGTGATGACTGATGTTTTGACCCGTTCTTTCCCGTACTTTTCCGACAGATGTGGGCGGGTCTCGTCGAAGAGAAAGCTGCTGCATATCTCGATCTCTTCTGTGTCTCCCAGCTTCATCTGGAAGAGGAGCTGGTCTGCTAGTTCCGTGGCTTTCTTGAGGTACATTTTCCGGCTGAAGCTGGGGGTTTGGAAGAGGGTGACGGGTATCATGTCGTAGTGGAATTCGCCTGTTTCTTTGCGGTGGGCTCCTACGACGACTCCGTACAGCAGGTCTCCCACGCCGGCGTCGTCAATCTGTATTGTCATTCTTGATCGGAGGGGTGTCGTGCTTGTTTTGTGTGTTTCCCCTTGGGGTGTGTGTCCTGAGATTTTAGAGTAGGGGGTGGGGGGTCAGAAAGATTTCTCATGATTGTGATTTCACTGGTGTCCGATTTTTCGAACTGGGAGTCTTCGCGTTTTCGTGGGGCTGGTGTGTCGATTAGGTGGAGAGGGTCGGAACGCTTATATACCGATATCGGTTATTAGATATCGGAAAAGCGATATCGAAATGTTCAGAGGATTTGGAATAGGAGGCTTCCGAAAAAGGGGCCTACGACCATGGATACTCAGAATCCTGCAAAGATCACCGAAAAACGGGGCGGAGATAATGGACGAGATCGAGAACATGAGCCAGGGATGGTGGAGACCCTCACCAGGATCCATCTACCCAATGCTCGAAGAAATGGTCCAGGACGGCCTAGTCAAGAAGAGAGAAGATGGCCGATACGAGCTCACGTCAAAGGCGAAAGAAGAAGATGACTGGCCCTTCGGAACACACTTCACCGGTCCACGGTCGCTTGATGCGATGCTGAACGAGATCAACGGCTACATCTCCTACTTCGAAGACCTCTCGAAAACCGACAAGGCAAAACTCGCGACCTACTCGGACAAGATCAAGTCAATAAGCGAGCGACTCTCAGACCTAACCAAATAGTCGCAAGATCATCAAAGGTCTGTCGGGTTTTGTCTCTCCAAGTAACAAGCGTTCTCCCGAAACTCTCCAAGCCGATCATCATAGTTGACAAGCTGTCGAAAACGTTCAACGATGGCAAGATCAAAGCTGTCGACAACGTCAGCTTCGAAGTGAAAGAAGGCGAGATTTTCGGTTTTCTCGGCCCAAACGGTGCCGGAAAGACTACAACGATCAACATGCTCACGACGCTTCTCAAGCCAACATCTGGAACCGCGGAAGTCTGCGGATACAACATCGCGAAGCATTCGAACGAAGTGCGCAGAGAAGTCGGAGTTGTCCCACAAGAGTATACCGCCGATGAGGAGATGACTGGCTACGACAACATCATCCTCTGCGCGGACCTGTACGGGATGCCGAGAAGCGACTCGAAACCGCACGCCGACGAACTCCTTGCCCTCGTCGAGCTGCAAGACGCCGCAAGAAGAAAAGTCAGCACATACTCCGGTGGAATGCGCAGACGACTAGAGCTTGCGTGTGGTTTGATCAATTATCCCAAACTACTCTTCCTCGACGAACCAACCCTCGGACTTGACGTACAAACGCGCGCAGCGGTCTGGAAATACATCCGCATGCTGAAAGACCAGTACCGAATGACACTCTTCTTGACAACCCACTACATGGAAGAAGCGGATACCTTGTGCGATAGGATCGCCATCATCGACCACGGACACATAGTAAAGATCGGGACCCCGGACGAACTCAAAGCAAGTATTGGAGGAGACGTAATCACGGTCACGGTCAAAGAGAATGAGCCTGACATTTCGTCAGATATTTCCCTGATCAATCTGGTAAAGGATGTGAAAAAGACCGATGGAAACTACAGGATCAAGGCGGAACAGGGCGAGGAAACAACGCCCCAAGTCATGGACCTGATCCGATCAAAAGGAATGCACGTCACAAAAATAGCACTCGCAAAGCCCACGCTCGACGAGGCATACCTCGAATTCACAGGGCGTGACCTAAGAGAAGAACAGACCGATCGAATGCAGATGTTCAGCCAACGAATCACGATGATGAGAGCCAGAAAATAGAGAGACAGAAAAAAATGGAAAAGAAGATTCATTCAGCAACCGAGACTCACGTGCAAGACGCGACCATCCAAGAACAGAGACCCGCATCACCGGCTCAATTCGGCCAACAAGTATCCCGAACTGTTCCGAAACTCAACAAGAGCCCGATACACGGACTCTGGGCGCTGACAAAACGTGATCTAAAGAAATGGTACACAAACCCGTACCAGCTTCTCATTTCACTCATTCAACCTGCAGTCTGGTTGGGACTGTTCGGCAAGGCGGTTAATTTCGGTTCATTCATCTCAGCCGGCGGAGAACCAGCGGCCCAACAGAACGCTATCCTCCTAAGCATATTCGGAACAACAAGCTACTTCTCATTCCTCGCCTGCGGAATGCTCGCGTTCATCATACTTTTCACATCAGCTTTCAGCGGCATGTCAGTCGTCTTTGACCGCCGCTTCGGCTTCCTCAACAAAGCCCTAAGCACGCCAGTCGCGCGTGGAACAGTTGTTACTTCAAAGGTCTTCCAAAGCGTTGTGCGATCATTGATTCAGTCTGCAATAGTTCTTGGAATCGCAGTTGTCTTAGGAATGGACACCTCCCAGTTCTCCATTCTCGGTATCGTAGGGACGTTCGCGATCTTGTTCTTGATGGCAATGGGGCTGTCTTCGCTTTTCATAATGCTCGCGCTACGATCGAGCAACTGGCAGACACAGATGGCGATCATCAACCTGCTGAATCTCCCACTGCTCTTCGCCAGCAACGCCCTATTCCCAACCAAACTAATGCCCGACTGGCTGCAAACCGTCGTGAAAATCGTATTGGGTTCCGCCGATCCGGAAGGCGTGCGTGGTAAGACGTGCGCCGCAGTAGTTCTCGAAAATCCTCAGGATCTCTTCGCGCTCGCGGAAGGTGTAAAACACGGGCGTCATGGCACCGAGATCGAGAGCGTGGGTGCCGAGCCATAGCAGGTGGCTGGCGATGCGCTGTAACTCGGCGAGGATTATCCGCGTGTACTGGGCGCGTGGCGGAAGTTCG
>CAYRXJ010000011.1:16743-17237 GCA_964428235.1 uncultured Candidatus Bathyarchaeia archaeon
TCGCAGCGCACGCGACAAGGAGCGCGTCGACAGGCTCTTCGCCAGCAACTCCCTATTCCCAACCAAACCAATGCCCGACTGGCTACAAACCGCCGTGAAAATCAACCCGGTCAGCTACGCAAACGACGCCGTGAGACAGCTCATGCTAGGAGCGATAGGAGCAAACAGTCTACTCGTCGACTTCTCATACCTAGCAGGCTTCGCAGGCCTATTCTCGATAGTCGGGATAGTATTATCATGGCGCCTGCTCTCAAAATAAGCCGATAATTAGATCTGGTCCAAAGTCTTCAGTCCAGAACCCGTCGCGATAACCGCTACCTCCTCAGATCGATCCAGAGTGTTCTCGTCGTAGAGACGCGAAAGCGCTGCGATAGTGGCGGCGCTAGAGGGCTCAAGAAGCAGCCCCTCGTCCCGGATTGCAGTGTCCATAGATCTTCGGATTTCATCGTCGGTTACTGACCATGCAAGCACTTTTTACTCTCTTAGGCAACGGA
>CAYRXJ010000012.1:0-16713 GCA_964428235.1 uncultured Candidatus Bathyarchaeia archaeon
TGTCTTGCTGGGTGGCAAGTCGTTTGTCCTAGCAGCTTGCTAAATCTTGTCGTAAACCATCTATCCCACCGGAAAGAAGCTCTGGACATCCAGCGCATTGTCGTTTATCTTTGGATTACTATTCTCGGTCATCGCGATTCTAGTACTCGTGATCCGCGTGTTCTTTCCAGGCTTTCTATTGCTACCCGGAGAACCGTGTTCCGGGTGTTGATTGTGTATAAGAATAAATACGAACTAGGTCTGCACCTCCAGCTGAAGGCGTTAGTGTTTGCCTGACAAGCCTGCTGTTTTCATCCTGGACAAGCCTCACTTCCAGGTCCGATTGATGTCGAATATGTTGAAGGTTGATCTCAAAGACGGTGCACGTTCCGAGATCGAGAAGCTCGCCGAGGCTAGGCCAGCCCTGCGGGACACGATCGGTTGGATGTTTCAGACCATCATTCCCTTGGACGTTCACTTGTATGAGATCGAAAAGGTGACAGTTGACGGGTCAGGAAAAGTGAATATCACGATACCTCATCGAAGGGACATTCACATCCCTCTGGAGCCATTAGAGGCAGAGCGACTTGTCGAGAAGATGAACGAGCTTATTCCAGTAGAGAAGGATCGGAAGAGGGAACGTGATAGGGATGAGAAGATGGCCGAAAGAGAACATGATAAGCAAAAGACTGACGCTATGAAGTATCGCCCGCCGATGCGATAGAACCCTATGCACTCTTGATCCAATCTGAAAACTAGATTTAGGAAACAGTCCATACCGATTCTAAATGCGAACCCAAGAAGGACTAGATGTAGCCCGACCAAAATCTAGGTTTTGTCGGCTTGCTACTTCCCCTGGCGATTGCCCAAAGCAGTCGAACAACCCCGAACAGTATCATGAAGCCTCCAACATATTCCCAATAGATAGACGCTGAGCTTGTGAACAAACTCACCTTGACTAAGACCAGAACGAAGCCGCAGGCTACCCAGACCAGACCAGATATTAGCCCGCCGAGACTCAGAGACTGCATCGGATTTCTGCGCATCTACAATTGGCGCAACTCCTGATAACTCTTGGGGAGATAGCCCGCAGGAAATCAGTTTCTGGCGTCCACGACCAATATTCGATCCGGAAATGTGCGAAGGCATATAATGCGCACTCGGGCTTCGGTGTCCAGGTTGCAGATGTCGACAGAAGTTCGCACCGTCCGAATGCCTTCATGCAACTGGTGCGGACGCATGATACTCCCACGCGAGGGTGCGGTTAAGTTCCCTTGCCCACAATGTGGCGAGACCACGATCTGGCGCTGCGAGAAATGCCGGGGTTTTGGGCGTCCTTACAAGTGCCAGAAATGTGGCTTTTCTGGTCCTTAGGTGGAAAAGATTGGCTAAGGTGATGGTTTCTCTCAAGATATTTCCCTCGGACATTATCGCCGACATGACCGGGCTGAAGGATAATGTCAAGAGGTCTCTGGAAGGAAAAGCGACCATATACAAGTTTGACGAAGAGCCTGTGGCGTTCGGTCTTGTCGCGCTTATCGCGCATATTTTGATGCCTGAGGAGAGCTCGGGGATTATGGACGAGATCGAGAGGAGTCTGAAGTCGATTAATGGGATCAGTGAAGTTGAGGTTCTGGTGTCGCGCAGAATTGCGTGACTTACCAAGTGGTAATTAAGTAACATTAATTTTAAATAGCAAAAAATCAAACATTTCGACCGTCATGAGCATCAGATTTACGCTTCAAGAAGGAAGCAAAATCCTCCTGGACCTGCCCCTCTCAGAAGAGGAATGGCAGCCTGAGGTCCGAGAGACGGTTATGAAGGAACTCAGGGACTCCGAGGCTCATCTTGACTCTCTTAGCGAGATCTGCGACTTCTTTTCGAACAAGAAGCGACTCCAAATGGTCAACCACATGATCCGCGACTGCGAGAACTCCGCGTCGTTCACAGATCTCCTGAAAGTTGCCGTTAATCCAAAATATGTGTCGGACTTGGTCAACAGGGCCCCAAGGCGCCAGCTTGTTGTCAAAGACAAGAACGGTTACAGTGTTTCCCGGGTCGGCGTTGGCAGCTTCCTTTTGCTATCCATCGCAATCAAGAAGTTACTGCGGGGCGATTCCATTAACAGTGATGATAAGTCTTTTGAGGAGGACTAAGATTTTGAGCCTCAAGGTTAGGAGCGACCAGTGCGCTACTGAACGCTCGTCTTCTCCTCAACCAACCGCGCCTACCAGGAATGGGATGTCCAAATGACAATGGTACCTAAGGAAGCACAGCTACGAGTAGCAGATGCTAAGCAAAGAGACGTCGGCCACGGAAAAGTAAGAATCGACAACGAGACAATGCAAAAGCTCGCGATAACGGCCGGTGATTTCATCGATGTCCATGGAAAGCGCACAACGGTCGCTATTGCTTGGCCTGCCTACGCGGAAGATCAAGGCCAGGAGATTGTACGAATGGACGGACTCCTACGCAGAAACGCTGGAGTAGCCCTAAACGAGTATGTAACGATCAAGAAGGCTGAGGTCAAGGACTCCCAGACAATCGTTTTTGCTCCTACAGATGTTCGGCTTAGTGTGGACGAAGAGTTTGTCGGTTTTGTGAAGCGTCGATTCATGGATATGCCGTTTGTCGAAGGAGACATGACGCTTCTCAGCATATTTGGCAGTGCTGTTCCGCTGATCGCCACCCGAACCCGACCGCACGGTCCCGTCAAGATCACGGAATCCACCGTTGTCCAAGTGATGAGCGAGCCCACACCGGAAAAGAAGGGCATCCCTATCGTCACCTACGAGGACATCGGAGGGCTTCACAGCGAGATCCAAAGAATCCGTGAAATGGTCGAACTCCCGCTCAGGCATCCAGAGCTCTTCCAAAGACTCGGCATTGAGCCCCCGAAGGGAGTGTTTCTCTACGGACCCCCTGGTTGCGGCAAGACTCTGCTGGCGAAAGCTGTGGCGAATGAGTCAGATGCCAACTTTTACGTCATATCGGGTCCTGAGATCATGTCCAAGTTCTACGGCGAGTCCGAAGCGCGCCTTAGAGAGATATTCCAGAAAGCACAGGAGACCGCCCCGAGCATCATATTCATCGACGAAATGGACGCGATAGCGCCAAAGAGAGAAGAAGTCACAGGGGAGGTTGAACGGCGAGTCGTTGCCCAACTCCTATCCCTAATGGACGGTATGGGCGCGCGAGGAAACATCATAGTCATAGGTGCCACCAATCGGCCGAACGCGATAGACCCTGCGCTTCGGCGTCCTGGAAGATTCGATCGCGAGATCGAGATTGGCGTCCCAGACAAAATGGGACGTTACGAAGTACTTCAGATCCATACTCGAACCATGCCTCTGGCAGCGGACGTAGGCCTCCCGAGACTCTCTGACATCTGTCACGGGTATACCGGCGCAGACATTTCCTCCCTTTGCCGAGAAGCAGCAATGAAGGCGCTCCGACGATACCTGCCCGAGATTAACCTTGAGGAGGAGAGAGTGCCCAGCGGCATTCTAGAAAAAATGGAAGTGAACCTTGAGGACTTCATGAACGCCTACCGCGAAATAACCCCGACAGCGATGCGCGAGGTCTACATCGAGGTTCCGACTGTTCACTGGAGCGATGTGGGCGGATTAACAGAGGTAAAGCAGCAGCTCCAAGAAGCAGTTGAATGGCCATTGAAGAAACCTGATGTCTTCAAGAGGCTTGGAATCCGTGCGCCTAAAGGCATCTTGCTTTACGGTCCGCCGGGTTGTGGAAAGACAATGCTAGCTAGGTCCGTGGCGACGGAGAGCGAAGCTAACTTCATCTCGATCAAAGGACCCGAGCTCTTCAGCAAATGGGTCGGAGAATCGGAAAAAGCGATACGAGAGGTCTTCCGCAAGGGTAGAACCGCGGCCCCCAGTATCATATTCTTTGACGAGCTGGACTCTATTGTCCCGCGGCGTGGAACTGGTTTTGGAGACAGCGGAGTATCTGAAAGAGTGATAAGTCAACTACTCACCGAGCTAGACGGAATCGAATCACTCGAAAACGTTGTGGTTATCGGAGCGACCAACCGACCGGATATCATTGACCCAGCCATACTTCGTCCGGGAAGATTCGACAGGTTGATCTTCGTTCCCGCGCCCGATCTCGCGACCCGTTTGCAAATCCTGAAAATTCACAGTTCAAACATGCCGTTGTCACACGACGTCGATCTTGAGCATGTAGGTTCGCAGACTGCAGGCTACTCAGGAGCTGATATTGAAGCTGTTGTGCGCGAGGCTGGACTCGTGTCCCTCCGAAGGGATATCGACACCAAGAACGTGACGATCGAAGACTTCAGAGATGCTCTCGAAAGGATCAAGCCATCAGTCACGCCGGACATGGAAAACTGGTACCAAGGATTCGGAAAACGATACAAGAAAGAGAGAGCCCCTGTCCCTATCACGTAGTCCCGCTAGAAAACCGGGACGGCATAGCGATTTGTCCCAATGAACACCATCTGGAGTCCGAGGCCCATGTCCCTCGCGATAGTCGAAGTCGTCGAGAAGAAAGGCCCCCTCACCGACATCGATCTCCACAAAGAACTGAAAGCAAACTTTGGGGAAGTAAGTTTTCGAGAACTAAATCGCAACTTGATGAAACTAGAACTAGGTGGTATCCTCAGGGTTTCTCGACTGATGAAAGGAAAACGACAAGTCGAGCTCGCAGGAAAATTCTAGTGAGAAGTATATATCTCGCCTAAATCCAAACCAATCAACGATGGAACAAATGACAGACTATCCAGCAGCTCCTGTTAAGGTAGAGGACTCAAACTTCGACCAGTTTGTCCAGAAATACTCCCTAACATTGATCGATTGCTGGGCACCATGGTGCGGGCCCTGCAGAATAGTTGGGCCAATAGTTGACGCCCTCGCGAAAGAATATTCAGGAAAAGTCGTGTTTGGAAAACTGAACACCGACGAGAACCCTGATGTCTCGGGTCGATTTGGGATAATGGCCATCCCGACAATGCTGGTTGTCAAACAGGGGAAGCTTGTCGACCAGATTGTAGGTGCGGTACCGAAAGCAAAGATAGAAGCCGTCCTGAAAAAATACATCTAAACTGTTTTCTTTCCCCTTTTAGAATCGCCGGAATCGTACTATAGAGTCTGTTTACAAGCGGCTCAACTCTATATTCTACCTGACTAGCCTATGCTGTATAGAGGACGGTCGAATTGGCTCAGATGATGGAAGCGCGCAAAGTCCAGAAAGTCGGATACTCGACTCTAATCGTGTCCCTTCCGAAAGATTGGGTCGAACAAGTCAGTCTCAAACAAGGAGATATCGTCAGTTTTAGACGAGAACCCGACGGCGGAATAACGGTCTATCCCGGACTAACGCGCGAAAGAGAGAACTTCCGATACGTAATTGATGCCGATCTGTGTGACGCCCCTAACCTTTTGACAAGAATCATTACTGCAAATTATTTGACCGGACATGATACTATCCAGATCGTTGCCAAGAAAGAGTTGTCGCCCAAACATCTCGAAGAGGTAAGAGCAGTCAGTAGGCGACTGACAGGGCTCGGGATCGTTGAGCAGACCCTGAAATCTGTCACTCTTCAAAGCTTTGTTGATCCAACCAAGTTCCCGATATACGGCCTCATGCGCCGTCTGCAGATTATTCTGAGTTCAATGCTCGACACTGCGGTGAAGTCGGTGGTTGAGGGCCGACCAAACCTAGCGGAAGAAGTATTGCACATGGAGGAGGAAGCCGACCGTATTTACTGGATGATCATACGACAATTGCTCCTCGCAGTTCTCGACCGCCGAGTGGCGAAGGAGGTGGGTATCGATGGGCCAATGCACGTGGTTGGGAACAGAGTGATCGCGAAGAGTCTGGAACAAATGGGCGACCTAGCTTCCCACATCGCACAAGAAGCGCTCAAACTGAAGGGTGATGTGAAAAATATAGAACCTAAACTCACTAAGGGCATATTGGATTACAGCGACAAGGTCCGATCGCTGATAGAAGACTCGTTCAACGCCTTGATGAAAAGCGATCTGAAAAAGTCAAACGATTGCATAGAACGAGTAGCAGGATGCGAGCAGCTCGAGAGAGCTCTGACTACCGATATCATGAAGAGCATCAAAGAGGTCAACCTGGCGGTCGGGCTGAGGTCAATTGTCTGGGATGTCGGTCAGATGGCCAAGTACTCGGAAGCCATAGCCGAGGTCGCGATAAATCGCCACTTGGAGTCAGCTAGCGACTTTTGTGCCTGGGAAAAAGCCTAACACGAAACTGTGGGTTGGGCTCTAGTCAAGTCAGTTACTTGGCCGATTGATGTCGTACTTGAGCTAGTTCTTTTTCGACAGCAACGATTCTCTTCGGGCAGTTCGGACAGAAGGATGGTAGCATCGCATAGATGTTCGCGTTCAATTGAAGAAACGGCTGGATCATCTGGCTAACTGCAGCGGCGCCAGGGTCTGTCGGGAACACTTTTGATCTTTGCTCCATGTCTTTCATCTTTTCCCCTACGACCATTAGGACTGGGCATTCTCCTAGGCCATAGACGCAGGAGTTGTCGGGTTTGTTCTCCAAGAACGAATCGTGATAATATCGAAATAGCTTGATTAATACTTGTGGTCTCAAGGCCACAGGCGAAATCTTGTTGCGAGGCTCAGGTGCTGTTGTCATCATTGATGCCGGTTCGTCAGGAGCCTCAGGCGACAAGTTTCTAGGCGCATTAATCGATCTCGGAGGCAAACCCGAGAGCCTGGAAAAGATCGCTAGGGCCGTCGAAAAGAACCTCGCGGATGTGAAGAAGGTCGAGGTTACTACAAGCAGGGTTGAGCGAGGGGAAATTGGAGCATCACTGGTCTCGGTGACGTCTCAGGAGACAGTCTCAAAGAGGAAAGCGGTGGACCTCCGGGCATCAGCAACCAAGTGTGCGAAAACTCTGAACCTTTCCACATGGGCCACGGGCGTTGTAACGAGGTCACTGGATGCGATTTCATCGGCTGAATCACGGGTGCACGGCCATCCGGGGAAAGAGGTTGAGTTGCAAGAACTTGGGTCAGCGGATACTCTGGTAGACGTGCTCGGAGTTGCCCTCTTGGCTGATGAGCTCGATCTTGCTGAAGCAAATTGGGCCTGCGGGCCTGTAGGAGTGGGCAAGGGGACCACCGAATTCTCTGGCAGAAAGTATCCCAATCCAGCGCCCGCAGTGGCAGAGATCTTGAGGTCTAGCCACTTTCCTGTGAAAATGAACGACATCGAGTTTGAGCTCACAACGCCTACCGGGGCAGCTCTCGCAGTCAGCCTGGCCTCAAAGAGGCTAGAGGGAGACTCTGTCATCGTTCCGCACAAGATCGGTTATGGGGCGGGTTCAAAGAATCTCAAGGGGACCGCCAACGTGTTGCGGCTCACGGTGGGTGAGGTGGAGAGGTTAGAGCACGTGCATGATCGGATGGTCATTCTTGAAACAAATCTTGATGATGTTTCAGGAGAGGTCATCGGACGGGCAGTCGAGAAAATAATGGCCGCAGGGGCGCGAGATGTCTCGATAACTCCTGTGTTCATGAAGAAAAATCGTCCTGGCCAATTGATCTCGATAATTGCGGACAGAGCGAGAAGCGAGAGTTTAGCTCAATTGCTTATGGACGAAACCGGGACCCTTGGGGTCCGTGAGCTCGAGGTTTCGAGACACATCAGCAACAGAGCGATCGGGAAGACGACGATTAACGTTCAGGGGAGATCGTTTCAGGTCACCGTGAAGAAATCGCTGACAATGGACGGCAAAGAGAAAGGACTCAAGATCGAATACGAAGATCTCCGAAGAATATCTGATCAAACAGGATCAAGCATAAGAGAGCTCCAGAAAATTACGCGCTCAGTTGTCGAGGAAAAAAACAAAGGGTGACTTTGCGGTGCAGATTCCGAAAAATAGACTCGATACACGCATGATTACCCTGACTGCGTCGTTGACAGCGTTATACGTAATTCCGAGAACAATTTTTCTCGATCGACTAATTGGAGTTTCAGGAGCGATCACATTTAGTGGAATTATTACTCCAGTCCTTGGAGTCTTTCTTGCACCAGCATACGGAATATTTGCCGTGTTTGTCGGGACCATGATCGCTGCGTTCATTCCAGGATCTGCGGGGACGCTGAAATTTGGAGGGCTTGACTTTCTCGGTGGAGCGCTGAACGTAGCGGTGATCAGCTTACTTGTCCGTGGTAGAAGACTTGAGGCGGCCGTGGCCTACATCGCAACAATGGGTCTCTTCGTAATCAATCCGAACACCGAGATATTCGTTGGAGGAAACTTTCCAAGTCGTCCGATTCCTTTTCAGTGGCTCCAAGTTCCAAGTCCACCTATTCCATACCTTTGGCTGCACCTCGCTGCGCTGGCAGTCCTCGTTTCCCCCTTGACGCTCAATCTTTGGAACAAGCTCAGTTCTGGAACTCGGAACCAGGTGGCTCTCTCAGTTGGTGCGGTTGCCTTCGTCGGGACTATGGCGGAGCATGTTATGGGGGGGATTCTCTTTTCGAGTGTCGTTGGAAAGGGCGCTTTGTTCGCTTGGCCAGCGATCTTCCTTGTCTATCCCTTTGAACGCGCGATCCTTGTTTTTGGGGCTGTGCTGCTTTGCACTCCATTATTGATCGCTAGTCGAGATCTACTTGTGAGAACTCACTTGCGCGAACTCGATCTTCGAGGGAACTAGTTGCGAGCCATCAATTCTCGAGGTCGTTGAAATCTCCGATCACGGCGGTTCTTGTGTTGCGGCCTCGATCCTCGCGCAGCGACTTGGACGTGGTTCTTCTTCTGAGGTCCCATGGCCTCTTGCTTGACTAGTTCTGAGAACTTGTCTGCTCCGGTTGCGAGGGAGGCTAGAGCCAGGCTGGTGGTCTTGGCTGCGACTGTTCCGAGTGCGGCTGCAAGTTTCAGTCCGGCGGCAAATGCTGTCAAAGCAAGGTCCTCCGCGGCTTTGATAGATTCTTTGGAAGGTGAAACTTCGGAGTTGCCCTGAGAGCGTGTCTTAAGTGAACGGGTTCTTTGTGTCGTCTTGCGAGAATTTCTCCGGGCCAACCGATTCTCGCATGAATCGTGGACCCCGATTGTTATTTAGGTTACCGGGATGTTGGGAATTTGGTAACTGCGCTTCGAGCTACATTGGGTAGCTTAGCTGGGTTATCTGAACCAGGTTTCCGAGAGTGTCGTCGAAGATTGCTATGGTCGATCCAGGGGTTTTGGTCGGCTCTTTGGTGAATCTGACTCCGAGAGCCTTGAGCCGCTGGTATTCTTTCTGGATGTCATCGACGAAGAACATTGTCGAGGGAATTCCTTGTTTGTGTATAGATTCCTGGTATTGTTTGGACGCGGCATTGGCGTTTGGCTCTAGCACTAATTGGGTGCCGCTTTGGTCTTCAGGTGATACAACCGTCAGCCACCTATACGCGCCAGCACTCACGTCTTGTTTCTTAACGAATCCCAGGGTCTTTGTGTAGAACTCGAGCGCTTTACCTTGGTCATTCACGAAGATGCTTGTTAGTTTGATCTTCAACGGGGGACAACGAACCAATTTGGAATCCGGTTTAATAAAATACTCGCGTGGAGGCCCGCGTGGAGTTATTCGATATTCATTACTATTAAGTAGGCAGGTCAAGCTCTCAAGAGTTCGATCTCAGGGATTGAGTGACTGAAAAATTGGCGATACCGAAACCCGCGTCACTCGTTGAGACTGAAATCTTCGAGTTATTCAAGGAAGCCGATCCGTCCGGAGCCTACGTTAATGGACTTCAAGGCTCCGTTGGCAAGGTCTTCATCCCTTCTAGGAAGAACCTAGATCGCCTCGCGAGACGCATGCAAGAGCTTCGACTCAAAGCTGAGAACAAGTCCCAGCTGAAGCTCCTCGAGTCTGGAGCGGCGTGGTATACTCTCAACGAGCCATATCAAACCCCAGAGTCCGTGTTGAACGCTTTCTTCGGGTACATGATCAAAGAGGGTATTGTTGCCAGCCACATGAAACCGCTGGCAAAGAATGGTTTGAGGGCGATGCAGGCAGCTACCTTTGAATCGGCGGGCAAGAATTGGCCGACAGGACTTCGTCTGCTAACGCTAATCCGATGTGATGGGCTCCAAGAAATCATTAGGACAATCAAGAAAGAGACTACCGATAGTCAGCTCAAGGAGAGCCTGAACGATCTTTCAGAGGCAACAAGAAAGTATGCGTCGATCTTCCGGGTCAAGGGATTCAAGAATCAGGGCTTTGACGAAGTCTACAAGATAATCAAGAAACAAGGCGCGGACCTAGGCAGAAGAGAAATCTACACTCAAGCCCTGCACCGGCTCTGGGACTATCCCGAGACACCAGGCGAGATGGAGGCGAAGGGCCTCAAGTATCTCGAACGCGAACTGCCGAAATTCAAACGGATGACGGCGAAGCTCGCCAAGAAATACGGAGTCCCGCCGAACGCGGAAAAGGTCTCCGATGCAATCAAAGCAAAACGAGCAGTCAAGGTAAACGAGGTCATTCCGTACCTCGCGGATCTCCGCAAGCGAGTCGTCAAAGTAGTCAACAAGACGATCGTGAAAGTCAATCCGAAGTACGATGCTAAGGTGATTGAGACACCTTCCTATCTAACCGCGATTTTTCCAAGCGGCGGGGCGTACTTTTTCGACAATTTCACAGACAAACCCCAGCAACTGTTCATCTGCACAACAGATCCTCGTCGTGACCCCAGCACTGCTCCCGGGGAATTGCTGAATCTCTTGGTTCACGAGGAGTACGGGCATTGCGTTCACGCGTCTAATTCGGCTGTGGGCTATGCAGCAAAACCAACACTTGTTGACATGATGTGGTCCCCTCTTGGTTCAATGTCAGAGGGTATCTCATTCCAGCGGGAAATAGAGTTCCAAGATGTTCTTGAAAGAATGCAAACGAGAAAGGGCCTGAGTTCGGACGAAAAGAGTCTCGTTAATTTCTACGAGAAGCACGGAGGGTTCGATGCCATCGTCGAAGAGTACGAGTTCTACACTTGGATGTGGAGGATTGTTCGGTTCTTGAGAATCATCGGAGATGCTAGGATCAACTCGGGCAAACAGAGTCTCGCTGATTTCATCGAATGGGCGAACAAGAAGACAGGGCTCTCCAAGAGCATGGTCTACCACCAGTTATTCCCTGCACACCAAGGAAACGGACCAGGATACGCTTCCACATACGCGATCATTGGCGAGAGCATCCGTGAGATCCAGAACAAGGCTGTTAGAAACGGTAAGAGTCTCCTCGACCTCAACACCTACGCCTGTTCAATGGGCTTCCCGGCAAGAACGATTTTCGAGGAACGTCTCAGAAGCTTCGCCGCGAAATAGGCAAAGCAAACTGAATAGCAGGTAGCTTCAGTCAAGGTCTAGCTGAGACTGCTGATTTTCACGTTGACCTTGTGATCATTGAGCTGTTCTAGCACACTTGTGAACAGGTGTTCATTCCGAGCAATCTTTTCTGGCGTCATAACTCCCGTTCCTTCGATTTCTCCACGGGCAACCAGTTTGGCGATAGCGGTACATGGGTATGCAGTTGTCCGGGCCATTGCCGAGACTCTCGAGCGGCGATCGTAATGGTCGAGAACTTGATACCTGAAGCCTAACCGTCTCCCTCGAGACACCCCTTTGACGTCGATCCTCATGGCTAGAAGGTCTTCGGGCGTTCCGAGCGACATCGCTCTTCGCAAGAGTTCGATTGCGAGTTGGCGTGGCACTACTTGGGCATCTCCTAGAGTGACTGGTTCTCGATCAAAGAATCCCAGGACGCGGAGCGTGTTCATCATCTCGGCGTGTCCAGGATAACGTAGGGTGAGTTCGAACATCTCTTGGGTCCGGGGAAAGCTCTGCGGGAGTGTTCCTAGCCCATCGGTCACGAAATGTTCCAGTTCTCCTACGCCTGGGAAGTTGATGAGTCCGCGTCCGGAGAGCGCGTCAACTTCTTTCCGCTTGCCATTCTCGATAATGTGCGCGGGACGGGAATATTCGTTGATCACGTCTTCAAGCGAGAAAACAATCCGATAGTTTAGCGGTGGGAGTGGCTTCTCAGGAAGTCCCCCGACGAATATTTTGACGGAAGTCATCTTCTCCAGTCTTCTTGACGCGTCTCCAACGCACATGTTGCTGAAACCAGGCGCGACCCCGCACTGGGGGACGACCAGACAGCCCGCCTCCTTGGCCTTCCGGTGAAGGAGGAGTGGATTGTTCGGAGTGTATGATATGTCAACAGTGTTCTTGCCTGCCTTCACAGTCTCGGTCATCAGGTCGAATCCCAAACGACCCGGCAGGGCTCCACAAACCAGATCGACTTCTTTCAGAAGAGAGTGAAAACGAGTCTTCTGAGAAATGCTCAGCTGGACTGTTCGAATTTTCTTCTTCTTAGCTTTTTTCTTGAGGATTCTGAGGTTTTGTAGACTAGCGTCCATTGCGAGGACAGAATCGATTTCTTCTGATTGGGCTATATCACGAGCTATTTCGGAACCGACTTTTCCGCAGCCTACGACAAGAACTTTCATGATTTCATTGCCGGGAAATTGGAGGGGATTCTTAAGTTAGGCGAAGATCGATTTGACTGCATCGGCCGCGACCCGCGGGAGCAGTGTGGCGATTTTTCTCTGCTTTAACATTCGAGTGATGATCTTCCCTTGAAAGTCCATGTCTCCTTCTTCTTCGATTTCTGAAACATGGTCTCTTAAGACCGAGAATAATCGGTCGAGGGTGTTGTCTGAAAGGCCTGCGAAGAGCTTGCGGGCGATGCTCATTTTTCGCAGATCAGATGCGAATTTTTCCCTCCACTGGTTATCGTATCCTCGCAAGAATCTATCCGGGTCCGTTTTGGCCTTTGATGCGGACGCCGCTGCTTCACCCGCAAGTTTTCCACAGTAACCCCCGATGACTATGCCTCCACCAGTAGTCTGCTTGACCTGTCCAGCAGCATCTCCTACAACAATGAATCCGGGTGACCAACACTTTCCCGTTGGACCAGAGACCAATACAGAGCCTGACTTCGTAGCCTCAACGATGCCCTTGGGCCATTGTTCCTTGACAAGCTCGTCCAGGAACTTCTTGACATTTCCTTTCTTTGAGGCTAGACCGACCCTTGCGCTGTTCTTGCCTGTGGGAATGCTCCATGCGAAGAATCCTGGCGCGCGCTTGGACCCGAAGAATAGCTCCACAAGGTCTCCCTGTTCTTTGATGTCGACCAGTTCGTACTGTAAGCCGGGGAGGATTTGTCCCCAGTCAGGGGTTTGAAGACCCGCTTGTTCTGGGAGTCTACTCCCAGCACCGCTCGCGTCCACTACTACTTTGCCTGCGACTTTCGTTCCGTCGGCGAGGGTTAGAAGATCGCCGTCAGGCGTTCGCGCAAACTTTGACGCGCGGGTCCGGGCACGAAGCTCAGCACCGGCCGACACGGCTTGCTTGGCGAGGAATTGGTCCAGTTTCATTCTGTTTAGGATGAGGGCCACAGGGTCTTTCTTGCGGATCTCTATTGGTTCGCCATTGGGAGGATAGAATCTCGCCCCGTGGATTAGTTTCTGACTGAAGCCTGGGTTCGCGTCCAGCCCCAAGAGCTGTAGCCCGCTTAGGCTGACAACGCCGGAGCAGTGACTTGGCGAGCCAACTTGAGGATGCTCCTCGATCAATAGTGTCCGGGCGCCATTCTTTGAAGCCTCGAGTGCAGCTTCGGAGCCTGCAACTCCTGCTCCGATTGTAATTACATCGTAGCTGTCGATGACGCTTCCCAATGGGAAGATCAGTCTTCGAACTCTATTCTGAGGGTTAGACTCTTCAGCTCTCTCGCGAGCTTTTTGACAACCTCGAAATCAATAGGATTCCTTCTCGGCCGGTGTCCGTTCAGGATGACCTTCGTTTCCCTGGTCCCGTCAGGAAGCCAAATCGTATTGATCGTCAGGATCGAGAACGGGTTGAAGAGTCCTTCTAGGAATCCGCGTTCGTCACCGGCTTGGCTCAGGACCCTCACACGCTTGCCCACGCGGTCGCCAAGAGTCTTGGCGAGTTTGGCTCCGCTCGCAAGGAATGTGTCCATTCCTCGACGGTCAACCATGAGGGCCATTACGTCGCCCGCTTCCACTGCCTTATGGAATGTAACGTCCTGAAGGGTCGGGTTCTCTTTTTCTAATTCAGTAATATTTCGAATAACTTTGATGTCTAGGTCGGTGATCTGGCCTTTTTTCAGTTTCTCTTCGCATCGGGAACAGAAGATTCCACTCTTGACGCAGAAGTTGTCAAGAATGGTCTTCACCATTAGTAACTCGACCTTTCCTTTGAATGGGAGGCTTGATTCAGTGCTGTCCACGCGTTGCTGATCTTAGGATTCCAATGATCGAACAATCGTTGACCTATCTTTTTCGGTTTGACCCGGCTTCTAAAGTTAGGGCACTGGTTCTTCATAAAGGATTACTCTATCGGAGGTCCGCCTTGAGCCCGTCGGAAAGCCCTCTAGAAATCAAGAACTCAAGCCACTCTATCGGGACAGACCCTCATGAATTGCTTGCATGTGGTAACAGCCAAATACCGATAGAAGTCGTTCACCGAGACAATTTCGGGATCTGCATATTGAAGCTCTTTGAATACGAGGCAAAATCAATCGCCCAGAATCTTGGGATTAACACTCCTCGAGGTGCGGTGGCATCCACCTCAGAGGAAGCGAAAGAGGTTCACAAGCGTATTGGGGGAGAGGCCGTTATCAAGGCTCAAGTTCTTGTCGCTGGGCGTGGAAAAGCTGGAGGCATTAAGTTCGGAGCGAAGCCCGACGAGACCCGTGATCGAGCGAACGAAATTCTCGGCATGACCATCAAAGGCGAGAAAGTCAAGAAAGTCCTTATCGAGCAAAAGGCATTGGCCAAGAAGGAACTCTTCGCCAGCATAGTTTTGGATCGATCGAACTGTTGCCAGACGGTTTTGGCATCTGATCAGGGAGGAATTGACATTGAGGAGGTCGCTCGACAGTCGCCTGAGAAAGTGATTCGACACCGGTTGGATCCCGTCTTTGGAATGAGAGGTTATGATGCTCGGCTAATCGCTCTGAAACTCGGATACCAGGGAGTCCAACAGAGCAGTTTCGCGGACTTCCTTTCCAATCTCTACCGGCTTTCAGTTATCTATGACGCCGAGCTTGTCGAGAGTAACCCCGTCATGGAGATACAAGACACACGATTCGTCGCAGCAGACTTAAGGGTCATCGTCGACGACAACAGTTTGTATAGGCATCCAGAATTTCAGGAACGAGCCAAAGAAATCAGCGGCGAAGTAACGGCACTAGAGGCTAAGGCTAGAGACAACGGTTTGGCCTTCGTTGAACTCGACGGCGACATTGGCATAATCGGAAACGGTGCAGGGCTCGTGATGGCAACCCTCGACCTGGTAAAGCAATTTGGAGGGAAACCCGCGAACTTTTGTGATGTTGGGGGAGGAGCCAACGCGGAACACGTTGGAACTGCTTTGCAAATAATCCAAGGTGCGGAAAAAGTCCGAATAATCTTCGTTAACATTCTAGCAGGCATAACCCGTTGTGACGAGGTCGCGAAAGGTATCGTGGACGTGAAGAAAGTGGTTGGCCTCAAGAAGCCCCTCGTGATCCGGATGGTTGGAACGAACCAAGAGGAAGGAAGAAAGATCCTTCAGTCGGCAGGACTTAACGCGATGGACAAGATGGATGATGCCGCAAGACTCGTTGTCACCCGGGTGGTTGCGTAAATGGCGATTCTTATCGGAAAACAGACCCGGGCAATAGTCCAGGGAATAACAGGAAACCAAGGCTCATTCCATGCAAGACTGATGCTAGAATATGGAACCAAGATCGTCGCTGGCGTAACTCCCGGGAAGGGTGGGACAACGGCAGTTGGGCTGCCCGTCTTCGATACTGTTGCCTCCGCTCTTGAGAAGACGGACGCAAACGCGTCCATAATTTTCGTTCCTGCGCCCTTCGCTAAGGAAGCTGGCATGGAAGCGATCGATGCTGGTCTCAATCCTGTTGTCATCATTACAGAAATGATCCCTGCAAGGGATTCTATGGTTCTCGTCGAATATGCTCGGGAACGGGGAACAACAATTATCGGCCCGAACACTCCAGGGATAATCACAGCGGGTGAAGCCAAGCTGGGCATTATGCCAGGTGATGTCTTCAAGCCAGGCAAGGTCGGTGTCGCTTCTAGGAGCGGCACCCTAACCTACGAGATAGCTGCTTCGCTTACTCACGAGGGCATTGGGCAATCCACCTGTTTGGGAATAGGAGGGGATCCTTTCACAGGTCTCAACTTCGTGGAGGTGCTCAAACTCTTCAGAGAGGATCCCGGAACGGACACCGTCGTCTTGATCGGAGAAATCGGAGGATCTGCGGAGGAAGACGCGGCCAACTATATTCGATCGACAGAATATCCGAAGAGAGTCGCAGCTTACATCGCTGGGCGGGCTGCTCCTCCAGGCAAACGTATGGGACACGCTGGGGCGATCATTACTGGAACTGAAGGAACGGCAGATGCGAAGATGAAGAGTCTGAGAGAGGCAGGGGTAATGGTTGCGGAGGTTCCGTCAGAGCTTCCAAGACTACTGCTCCAGCAGGTCTCTCCGTTGCAGTAGGTCCAAGAGTACTACTTAGCGCCGAGTTCTCGTTTCTTCCAGCGAAGATTGTCTCCTCTGCAGCGCCGACAACGGTAGGCGTTGGGCGAGTTCCTTGAGCCGCATGTCCGACATATCTTGAAGAAAAGCCG
>CAYRXJ010000013.1:0-16285 GCA_964428235.1 uncultured Candidatus Bathyarchaeia archaeon
TTTGGTCCTTGCGAAATCGGTGTTTTCGGTTCGATCGAAGGAATTCCCGATAGAACCTTCTCCACTGAGCTTTTGATCCTCCGAGCTACTGTCTCCAACCGGAGCTTCGCGTCCCTTAAGATCCTCCAGAGAGTCACGGCTACCGCGGTTCCTGCGAGCCCGATTCCCAATCCGAATGCGATTGTGTATGTTGTTAGATGTTCGATGAGTGCCGAGTTGAGGTATGTTCTGTAGAATGCGTTGTTCACGTATTCGTTAGCGAGCCAGAAAAAGAGAAACCCGATCACGACCGCTTCGATTAGCATAAGACCTTTGACCGATTCAGGGGTAACGGGTTTCAAGGTGGACTTGGTCGACGGCATCGTCTTGATCGCTGTCCTTCGAAGTAGAACGCTGTTGCTTGATGGATTTGTAGAAGTTGTATCCTTGATGGGCGTTCGGTAGGTGCTATCCCGAGAGTTCGGGGGATTGTTCCGCGTTTCTGGTCTCCCGTTGATTGATTGGCTTTAAGAGCGGAAACCATCATCGCTGGTCTTTGAGAGCGCGGGGGTACCCGAGACCACTACGAGATCCCGTAGGGCGGGATTCAGGTCAAAGGGGCAGGGCCATTCGATAGCGGATGGTGCTTGACTTAAGATCCGGCTTCAGGAGAGATCCTGTGGCGAAGGCCTTCGTGGGTTCGAATCCCACCCCCCGCACCATTGTATGAGCAAGAAGCAGCGCACAAGCGATCTCATGTCGTAATGCAAGTTCCAGCAAAAGACATAACCACTAGGCTAGAAGGCTAAAATTGGCTCTTGCAGCCTTAGACAAAGATCAGTCGATCATAGTCAAGAACAAAGGGATGATTTTGGCCTATGTGAAGTTCAGGGATGCTGAAGGACTAAGCGTCCCGAGACAGGTTCGGTATGTTTTCACCCTAGAAAAAACTGTCGCGACTTCTGGAAAGCGGGACGTTCGAGATTGCGGCCAAATCGGATATCATTAGTGTGGTCTCGCGGATCGAATAGGAGGGCACTTCCTGTGATACCAAGAGAACGCGCAAAGGTGAGCAATGCCCGGTTCGTGATTGGATGATCCTTGTGATTTTGCATCGCTCTCTCCAGGAGATTCTTTCCAATGTCTAAGCCCTGATGGTTGGGCGAGACGAACAGGATGGGCAAGGTACCACGAGGAACTCCGGACCCAGCTGAAGGTTATAACCTGCCAAACCTCCATCGAATTCCGCTACCCAGAATCCCTATGGGTCCTTCTCGGCCTCAGTTTCGAACGAGGGAAAGCCCTATTGCGGAATCGGCGGCATCATGGTTGACGCGAAAGGCGAGGTCTCGAAGAATCCATATTCTTTCTGGCAAACATCAACCGAGGTTCTCATGAGCCCGTAGATCTTCGCAAGATCTGTCGGGACAGCCTCCCGATATGTAACGGGTGACAACTCTGTTCCCTCGTAACCAAGTCCTCGAAGCTAAAATACGAAGGCCGCCGGTATCTCAGTCGTGATGAGTGTCAGTGCCTGACTCCAAGGGGTCCAGCGAGAATAAGAAGATTGACGCGTACGGTGCGACCTATGGCAACTTTGCTGAGCAGATCTATACCGAAATCCGGCGCGAAGCGTTCGGCGATGATATTGGACAGAACAGCTGGCTCACATCAAACGAGCAGGACCAGTTCATCTCCTGGCTAAAGCTGAACCCGGAATCCCACGTTCTCGACGTTGGCTGCGGGGCCGGTGGTCCTACCCTGCGTCTCGCCCGACTTTCTGGGTCCAACGTGTTAGGAATCGACCGAGAGGCAAAGGGGATCAAAGCTGCAACCGTGTCAGCTAGCACCCAAGGTTTGTCCACGCACGCACGATTCCAGGTATGTGACGCCAGCCAACCACTCTCGTTCCCAGGAGAATCGTTCGATGCCGTAGTCTGCGTTGACGCGATCATCCACCTCCCCAAACGAGACAAAGTGCTCGCTGAATGGGCTCGCGTCCTAAAGCCCAGTGGAATGGTTTTGTTCACTGATGCACTCATATTGACGGGCCCAGTCTCCAACGCAGAACTCTCAATCAGGACCCCTGTCGGCTACGGTCTGTTAGTGCCACCAGGCGAAAATGAACGCTTGCTAAGCATGGCAGGCTTCAAGGCACTCAAGAGCGTGGACACGACCGAGAACACGGCAATCATCGCGCAACGCAGGTATGCAGCCCGAACCGCTCGCGCGGAGGCGTTGGTAAAGATCGAGGGAAAAGAGATCTACGAAGGCCTACAGGAGATGTTCCGCATAGCAGCCCTTCTCGCTCGAGAGCGCCGCCTCTCACGCTTCGCCCACCTCGCAGTGAAAAAAGCTAGTTAGATGCTCTCTTCTGCAATTGCCTCTCACCCGAATCCCATCTGGTCTGAGATTCTCGACCATAACTCCCTTGAGCCTGCCTCTGCCACAAATCTCTCCGGACCGCAGATCAGTGCTTGAAGAGTCCGACGGGTTTCTACGTGTCCTACCACAGTGAGAGCGTTCCAGGCATCAGTCCGGCACCTCCCTACAATTCAGGGGGTTGCGTTGCCAGATTAGCCGTCCTACGTTGGGTTGGTTGTTTGTGTCTCGATGCGGTGTCGAGGAATTCTCGCAACACGTTGTTGAACTGCTCGGGATGACTGAGCTGTGGGTTGTGTGTCGCTCCCTCGATTGTGACTCGTTGCGCTCC
Source organism: uncultured Candidatus Bathyarchaeia archaeon (assembly GCA_964428235.1). GTDB lineage: Archaea > Thermoproteota > Bathyarchaeia > 40CM-2-53-6 > 40CM-2-53-6 > 40CM-2-53-6. The sequence continues at coordinate 2,693 of CAYRXJ010000013.1, forward strand.
AAGTTCTTTCTCTAGAATGTCGCAAATCTTGACCAGAGCCGGGCCCTGGCCTTCCCGTTGCCGTTTCCCGGAGATAACCAGTTTCGGATACGATGTCTTGGCCAGTTCTTTCAAGGGAATGTCTGCTTCGTAGGGTGGACGCTCGGTCATGCTTGATTTGATCGCTTTGATGTCGTCGTCGGAGAGGGGAGGAAGCGCGTTTGGCGTGGTCCTCAAGAAAGTCGCATAGAGCTGTTGAGGAGTGGCCGTTGTTCCTTTTCCATAAACCGTCTTTAGCCATTCCACAGTACTCTTGACTATAGGGTCGGTTATGGGCGATCTTGAAAGCTGGGGGTTCGATTACGGTCAGTGATTTGACCGCGTTGGGTCTACGCCGGGCTGCTAACAAACTGACCACAGCGCCGTAAGAGTGACCCACAAGATGTGCCCCATCCGAGAGAACGTTCGCTATGTCGTTCGCGTCCGAGTCGAAGTCCACGCGTTTCGTAAGCGGGCTCTTGCCGAAACCGCGTCGATCCACCAACTTGAGTCTATACTGATCCGAGAGGGGTCGCTGCTTGCCAAAGGTGTCTTCTCCCCAGCCGAAACTACCGTGAACCATAACGACGGAATCCCCCTTTCCCAACTCGACGATGTGCAAGTCTCTCATTAGCTGATTCTCAACATTGGCTCGGACATCTCTGCTTCACTGCGGGTTTTGCTTGGACCAATAGGTTTCAGGACGCAGGCGATTCATACTTGTAGTATACTGCTCACCCCCCGCACCGGACTACAATCAACAGTCAAAATCGCCTATTCCAAGCCCTGATATCGTTTCTGGGAGGGGGTGAGAACAAACCGCTATGTTTCACACGGGAGAAGTCAACTTTTCGCAAGGCTATCTAGGCTGACTATAGCGCTAGATCAACAATAATCGCCTATTCTCCATGCCAGACAGCGAGAGGTCAGAAAATTGGGGGGGATTGCGCTCAAAATACCCGAGTGACACAATCATGCTTTTTCTGAAAGACCAAGTTTTCCGGTTTCACACGAGTTCCGAGGTTTTTACCGCGTCGAAATCCAACGCGTTGGTCGGGATATCGACCTGGAAGCTCTCCGGCAGGTCACCCTTGCCTAGGCACCGGAACTCAACGTGGTGGCATTTTGGACACTTCAAGTCTCCACGAACCTGCCCCGTCTCCGCTTTGCCGTCCTTCCAGATCTTGTAGCCACACCCCGGACGAGTGCACTGCCACACGTATGTAACATCCCCTTTCCCCACAACTTTTCCACGTCGCGAGTGAGAAGTGGTCTTTCGAGTAGTTTTTTTCGAATGAGATTGTTTACACGATCTTACCGGACGTTTCGGCTTCGCTTTGGACTTTCTCTTCGAGGCTGCTTTGCGATGCGCAGACAAGAACGATCATTACTGTGGCCAGGTCGTCCGAGTTAGAGCATAGTGTTACTGCGACCCCCGGCCCAGCGACACAAGTCGGCCGTCGCTCGACTACAGCGCATTCTTTATTCCACTCTAACAACCATTTCTTCTCTATACCCAGTAATTACTCGTGCATAACCACGAAACAAGCTATCAGCCACATCATCTCCTGAGTCGATCAAGAGCCGACGAGGATGCAACGCCTCGATCTTGTTTCTAGACGCGACAACCATCACATCATCACCCCCCACTCTACGAAGAACCTCCGGGCTGATCTGTTGATTCCCACGTCCGAAGAGAAAGCCCTGACCACCTATCGGCGACACAATAATCCTCCAGGAATTCTTTCCAAGCAGTGACAGTAAACTAGTCTCGTTCAGATCCAGTCCTAGCACTTGCCCACTTCCTTTCACCGCATCAACGCCGAGAAGCGTCTTCTTTTCTAGGCCCAAACGCTTCGCGATCCGTCCAACAGTCGAACCAGGACCCAGTACATAGTTGAGCTCTGGATCCATGTTCTCCACAACATAGTCCGCGATCGAGTCTAGTTCGACATCCTCAGAGGACCCGCTTGGAGATTTCGTTCCCTGCAACAACCCTCCAGAATCGGGAGTAGTAAGAAGACCGAACAGCTTGACCGACAATCGATTCTCTCTAAACGCCTCTTCGTCAACATCAACAACCTCGCCCAACTTTCTAGGAACCTCCCCCCTGAGATAGCCCGCTGCCAATTCAGCCGCCGCTATCGGACTGACCGCAAAGACTGACGAGTAGATCTTGACCCCAGCCGGGACACCAATAGCCGCTAAAGTCTCACCAACCCCTTTGAGCACATCCCGGGCGGTCCCATCACCACCGCAAAAGACAATCAATCCAACACCTCTCAAACGCATTTGACGTGAGATGTTGACAGTGTCCACAGAACTCGTAGTCAGTCCGGTAGACCCTACGGTTTCGCAGCGGATCGCCAACTTTCTGACGAGATCTTCTCCCATCCGACCGGGCGCAGTTAGGAGCTCGACACTCGAATCCAAACGCTTCAGTTCTCTAAGGAATCGTTGACCCCTTTCTGGAGAGATTGGCTTCGATCCTCTTCGGAGGGCTTCGGCCAACGTAGCCTGTCCGTCTGTTCCCTTAAGCCCAACCGCTCCTCCCATTCCCGCAATCGGGTTAACAAGAAAGCCGATTCTTGCCACGACGAATCAGACTCGAGAGATCGAGACCTAGGAAGTCTTCAATGTCATGCCCATTTGGAAGGTGCGTCCTTCTATCTGCCAGTCCTCGTTAATCGTTGAGATCGGTTTTTCCTGATCAGATCGAAGAAGCTGCAATTCTTTGGCTCGGACCTCCTCCATGAGATATTCTCTCTCGTCCTCAAGCCATTCCAGATTCTGAGCATCTGGAACAGTCACGTACGCAACTACGAAAGCATCTACTTCAAGATCCAGTCGCTTTCTCATCTCCTGGAGCCGCCTAACAATTTCTCGTACAAATCCCTCTCTTACCAGCTCTTTCGGAATCGTGAGATCAATGTATACGCGACCATCGTTGAAGCTTCCGACCGCATAGTTCTCAGGCATCTCTTCCTTGAATGAGACCATCTGGCCTGTAATAGTGTAGCTTTGTCCTTCTAGTTTCAAAATGTACGACTTGTTGGCTTGGAGTGCTTGAAAGAGCGATCTTCCATCTGCGGCTCGAAGCGCTTGCGCTATCCTGTTCGCGTCTCCCTTGAATGCGGGGCCTAGACCCTTGAAGTTCGGCTCAACGATTAGCTTCTTGAATTGTTTCTCCTCCGCGAGCCCAATCAGCCTGATATCCTTCGAGTTTGTCTGCTGAAGAAACAATGGCCTCAGACTCTTGACTGCTCGTGCGACCTTCTCGCTGTTTGTGACAACGAGAGTCTTCGCGACGGGCTGGCGAAGCTTCACCTTCTTCGACTGTCTAGCAGATGAGGATGCAGCAGAGACCTGCTGGACGACTTCCATGTTCTCTTCAAGCCTCCCATTGATCCTTCGAGCCGCAGCGCGGGGCCACGGCGACATGTGAATGCTCTCCATCTTCGACCGGACCGTCTTGCGAAAGGACTGCTGATACACCGCTTCTGCGAAGAACGGGATAAACGGGGAAGCCAGAGTTAGCCATGCTTTCATCGCATGGTGAAGCGCTGCGTACGAGGCTAGTTTGTCCCTGTTCTGTTTTTCCTGCCAGAATCGCCTCCTCACCAACCGAATGTACCAGTGACTGAGATCTTCAATCAAGAATGCCCTAAGCCTTCGAAGAGCAAAATGCAGCTCTAGATTCTCCATGTTCCTCCCTACATCTCTCATCAGAGTCTCGCTTCGGGAGACCAACCATTTGTCCTCGTCTCTCAAATTACTCCAAAGTCGAGTGATTGGCCACGCATCCGGACTGAACTTGTCTAGGCTCATGTAGAGTGTCGCGAACGAGAACACATTCCATGCAATCTGGAGATCCTTGGCGGCAACCTCAACGGCGTTCCAGGAGAACTGGAAGTCCTCCCAGAGGGTCGATTGAACCGTGTAGAACCGGAGAACGTCCCGGCTGTACTTTCCAATAACATCGTCAGGACTAACGAAGTTCCCTTTCGACTTGCTCATCTTCTCTCCTCTCTCATCTAAGGTGTGCCCGTGCATCACTACCGTCCGGTACGGGCTCCGATTGAACGCCATAATGCCTAGGACAAGCTGATTGTAGAACCATCCCCGTGTCTGATCATGTGCTTCAAGGATGAGGACCGCAGGCCACCAGCGCAGAAATTCGACGGAGCTTCTCGGATAGCCAAGGCTAGCCCAGGATGCGGCACCAGAGTCGCCCCAGACGTCTAAAGTATCTGCAACTCTCCGCGCTTTCCCCCCACATTTGCACTTGATGAGAATCTTGTCTACACCATTTCGGTGGAGTTCGAACTCTTTCGGTGGTCGCAATGCCAGTTCGGCGAGTTCTGTCCTTGAGCCAACTACCGTGTGTTCTCCACACTTCTCGCAGGTCCAGACTGGTAGTGGAACGCCCCAGTATCTTTGGCGCGATATTACCCAGTCTCGGGCTCCTTCTAGCCAGTCGTGGAATCTCTTGGATCCGGCCCATTCGGGAACCCATTTGACCTTCTTGTTTTCTGCAAGCATCTTCTTCTTGAACGATGTTACTTTGATGAACCACTGGTCGGTTGCGCGGAGAATGAGAGCTGTCTTGCATCGCCAGCAGTGCGGGTACGAATGTTCGATTGTTTCTTCCTTCCAGAGGAGTCCTTTGGTTTGAAGATCCTCGATGATTACTCGGTTTGCTTCTCGAACCGATAGTCCACCATACTTGCCAGATTCCTTGGTGAATCGGCCTGATGGATCGACTGGCGAAAAAGCTGGAAGTCCGTACTTCGCGCCAACTTCGAAGTCTTCTTCTCCGTGGCCGGGAGCGGTGTGAACTGCTCCGGTTCCATCGGACATTGTAACGTGCTCGGCACTCAAGAGTATTCGATAGTATCCGGGTCGTGTCTCTGTTTGTGTCTCTTCTTGGAGAGGTGGTCGATAGTGAATTCCTTCAAGTGCTCTTCCTTGGTACTCCTCGAGGATCCTGAAGGGTCGGGTTCCAAGGATAGCTTCAAGCCTCTCTTTCGCGAGAATGAGCTTCTCACCTTCTACCTCGATCAACACGTAAGTCTTGTCTGGATGAACCATTACTCCCAAGTTTGCGGGCAGGGTCCAGGGCGTCGTTGTCCAGATCAAGATGGACTCTCCAGGTCTATCGATGAGTGGAAGTCTTACAAAGATCGAAAAGTCTTGTACTACACGATACTCATCGGTCACCTCGTAGCCTGCTAGAGCAGTCTCGCATCTCGGACACCAGTGGACCACTTTCAGTGCTTTGTAGAGGAGATGTTTTTCGTCTGCTCGCTTTATTGTCCACCAGACAGACTCGATGTAATCGTCTTTGTATGTGAGATATGGGTCGTCCCAGTCCATCCATATTCCGAGATCCTTGAGAACTCGGGTCTGAGTGTCCACATTTGCCTGCGCGAACTTCTTGCACTCCGCGATGAACCGATCTACTCCAACGACATTTTCAATGTCCTTTTTCGAACCGAGCTTCAGCGACTTTTCGACCATGACTTCGACCGGAAGTCCGTGGCAATCATATCCCGGCTGATCGTGAACATTGAGCCCCTTCATTCGGTGATATCTGATTACAACATCCTTCAGGGTCTTGTTCCAGGCGAGCCCTACGTGCGGCGCATTGGTCACGTAAGGAGGACCGTCTAGGAAATAGAACTCTGGACGAGTTGCAAGTTTAGCCTTAGTCTTCTGATAGATTCGGCCGGTCTTCCACCAGTTGGAGACCTCTTGCTCAATCTTGTGAGGCTCGTAGTCCTTAGTGAGTTTCCCGACGGATCCAGCAGTCAACGCTGAACCCCCGAACCAGAACGTGTCGTGTAATCGAAGATCTCCGACCTCGACCAATGGATGAGGTTTTTCATCATCTTAAAAACAATCGGATTCCAGACTCGCCAACCGTCAATCTTGCCTGAACTACAAGCCAACTGTTGGATGTGCCAAAGTCTTCGAGAGCCGGAAAATCTCGTCTTCTACGAGTCCAAGGTCTCCGTTGCGAAACTCAACCCTGACCAGGCGTTTGAGGGATACACGTTTCTAACACTAAAGTGGCACGAGGAAGAGCTCTTCAATCTCGGGGATAAGGATCGAAAACTGTTTCTTGAGGATATGTCGACGGTTGCAAGTCTGCTTTCAAGAGCATTTCGCCCAGACAAGATGAACTACGAACTTCTCGGAAACTCTATGCCTCATCTTCACTGGCACCTAATCCCAAGGTACACTGCAGATCCGATGTGGGGACGCCCGATCTGGGCGGGAAGCCGACGACGAAGACGGCTAAACGAGGAGGGATATGGTCTTCTTCGGCAAAAAATCGAAGCTGTTGCGGCATCTCTTGCAAAGAAGCATGAAGCTCGTCGCTCCAAGTAACAATCGGACTCTCCTTGCAGTTACGTCATCTTGAACAAGTCTAGTCTCGCAATCAGACCCACACCCGCTTAGACTAGGAATCCGAGAGCATGTCATTCCCTGTAGATCTTGACCTAGTTGCGATGGTCGCGCCTTTTTTTTCCCTATGGCTATTAGTTCGACAGAGGCATTCCCTAGTCGGACTTGCACCGCATAATCTGATCCGGCTTAACGTCTACTTTTTTCTAATTCTCGGAGCTGACATCGAGAGACTCCTCACGCAGAGCACGGTCGCCACATATGTGATGCTCACGGGTTACTTCCTGGTTGCATTGAATTTCGGACACGCGGCAGCTGTCATTCAGTTCTGCCCTGAAGCGACAAGATGGGGACAATCGATGAGAATAATCTTCAAGAAAACTATGCTTTTCGCATTGTTCCTTGTAGCTCTCGGCACGTGGTTCGTTGTCACACTAGCCTTTGGTCCAGTAACCTCTTCTCTCACATCATACGGAAACGGGGCATACACTCTTCCAATGCTTCCCGTCTGGTACATTGCTTTCACGCTAGTTGCAGGCATTCCGGTCGTAGTCTATCCAATTCTTCTTCTAGTCTCTTCCTTTCGCCGAACTCAGACTTCCCAATCTAGAAACACAATTCTGATGATGTTGGTCAGCTGGCTTTGCTTCCCAACAGCAGGTCTCCTAACCTTCTTTCTAATCTCCCCGATAATTCAGTTCTCTTACGAAATGGGACTGATATTCAGCTCCGCAGTCTACGCAATCCTCGTGTACTCTATTCGTCCGCTTCCGGGAACCACTAAATTCCTCAAGAGTAGCCTTTACCCTCAGAGTCTGATTAAGCTCGGTAAGCGGTATCTTGTTCTTCATGATGGTGGCGCGAGAACAATCTACTTTCTATCCTCGGCTTTTAGGAGCACAATCGATGCGGGAGCACGAATAGTCCTCAGGTCACCTGCACCATGGCTCGTTGATGGACTGACCCGGAACGATTCTCGATTCAATGACTGGGTCGAGAATGGCAGATTCGTAACTTCGCCTGCCGGGTCCGACCGTGACGCTCCTGACAAAGAGGGTCTTACTGAGAAGTTTGGCTTAGGCCAGACGACAACAGTGACCGTCAAGGAACTAGTGCGCAGTGATCTTCAGAGCGAAACAGGTCTGCCTGCGGAAAAGCCCAAAGGCCCAGAGTCTGGAGCAGAGGTCCTGTTACTTGAGTCTAGGCAGGCTCCTCGGCCGCAAGTTGCCGATTTCCTCCAAAAGAACAGAGACGTGGAGCTCGTCAACCTCTCAGAAGCTTCTGATCCATTCTCCTCTCTTGTCAGCCTGACACATCAAAAGATCGAGGGTTTCAAGATTCTACTGGAACACTCGTCTAACGCGAACGTCGAGAGCATCGTTGACAAGTTCTTTGATGAAGGGATTGCTAATGCCGAAATGTGTGCTTTGTTCACGTCTAAGTCGAGCCAGATGTATAGAGCGTTGAAAGGAAAGAGAATGGTGAGAGTTGTCGCTGCTTCCTCTCTCGTGTCAGTGCCTGACGAACTTCCCGACGGGGAAATCCAGATTCCTGACAAGGAGCTTGGACTAGTGACTTCTCTTGTCACTGATTTCTTTGAGAACAACAAAGCGGTAGCGCTTTGCCTCGTGTTTGACAGCCTTGGTGAACTGATTCGAGGAGAGAGATGGGAACAAGTTTACTCCGGGATAAAACAACTGATCGAGCTCACTACAATGCCCACAATAACCGCAGTTTTTTTGGTTAACTCGGCGACGACTGATCAGCGATACTTAGGAGCCCTGCGAGGACTCTTTTCTGTTCAGATGAGGCTCGATGAGGGAAGCCAGTCGCTGCGAATCACCAAGACCGCTTCTTGACCTTGGAGGTCGACCGCGAGTAAGCACCGCTTGAGTCCTAACTCTATTTAAAATACGGGCGGATTCGTTAACAGCCTCTTCGGCGAGCTCAGTAGCTGAACCGTAGTGGAACACCTAAGTCACGACGTGCTCATAATCGGCGGCGGAGCCGCAGGGCTGCGAGCCGCTATCGCCGCGGCCGAGTTCAACCCAAAGTTGGACATCGCGATCGTATCGAAAGTCTATCCAATGCGCAGCCACACTGTGTCAGCTGAAGGCGGCATGGCGGCTGTCCTGAGGACAGATTATGATAACTTCGACTTGCACGCGTACGATACTATCAAGGGGAGTGATTTTCTTGCTGACCAGGATTCTGTCGAGTTCTTCGTGAAAGAAGCACCCAAAGAATCGATAAGACTGGAACACTGGGGTTGCCCATTTAGCCGGGATCCTGATGGTCGGATTAGTGTTCGAGCTTTCGGAGGAATGAGTGTCAAGAGAACCCTCTTTGCGACCGACAAGATCGGGTTCCATCTGCTTCACACTCTCTTCCAGACCAGTCTAAAGTTCGAGAATGTACACCGGTACGACGAATGGTTCGCGACATCAATTCTCGTCGACAACGGAAGAGTTGACGGCGTCACGGCTATAGAAATCCGAACCGGCGAACTCAAGTCGATACTTGCCAAAGCCGTTGTCATAGCCACTGGTGGTTGCGGTAGAATCTACCAGTTCACGACGAACGGTTGGATCAAAACAGGAGACGGAATGGCCATGGCATATCGGGCTGGGGTTCCCCTGAAGGACATGGAGATGGTCCAGTATCATCCGACACTGTTGCCGAATACTGGTATTCTAATCACGGAAGCTGCGCGGGGAGAGGGGGGTCACCTTGTCAACAAGGACGGTGACCGGTTCCTGAAGAAATATGTCCCGAACAAGATGGAACTTGGACCTCGAGATATTCTTTCAAGGTCGGAAATGACCGAGATCAAAGAGGGAAGAGGACTTGAAGGACCATACGGAAGCTACGTGAATCTAGACCTGACGCACCTCGGCGAAGAAACGATCGAGGCAAAGCTGCCTTTCGTGAAAGAGCTCGCCGAGAAATATCTCGGAATAGACCCTGTTCACGAGATGATCCCGGTGCGACCAGGCCAGCACTACATGATGGGAGGAGTTCACACTGACATACGAGGTTTCACTGGGCTCGCGGGTCTGTTCGCTGCTGGAGAGGCTGCGTGTGTGAGCATGAATGGGGCAAACCGCCTTGGAAGCAATTCTTTGACAGAGTGTTTGGTATTCGGCGCTGAGGCCGGTCTCGGAGCCGCACAATATGCCAACAAGCAGAGCGCCCCGAGCTTCGGGAATCCTGTTCAGGGACTAGCGATGGAGGAGGAAAAGCGAATCTATGATCGCGTTCTGAAATCGGAGAAAGGCGAGAGAATCTCGGTCATTCGTGCTGAGATGCAAAAAGCAATGGAAGAGAACGTCGGTATCTATCGAGACGAGAATGGGCTGAAACAGGCCTGCAGGATGATTGCAGGACTGAAAGAGAGGATGAAGAATGCAGTAGTGGAAGACAAAGACCACGTCTACAACACGGACCTAGTGTCGGCTCTCGAGCTCGAGTTCATGCTTGACGTTGCCGAAACCATAGCTTACACCGCCTTGGCCCGACGGGAGTCAAGAGGAGCACACTCTAGGACAGACTTTCCGAAACGCGACGACGTCCAATTCCTCAAACACTTCGTCGTCTACTCGACCGAGACAACCCCTCGAATTGATTCTATGCCTGTGACAATAACACGGTGGAAACCAGAGGCAAGGGTCTACTAATGAGCCAAGACATCGCGACAATCAGAGTAACGCGCTATCGACCAGAGAAAGACGGGAAGCCGTTCACACAGGACTACAAGGTCCCATACCGGAAGGACATGGTTGTACTTGACGCGCTGAACTACATCAAAGCAAACCTCGACGGCACCCTAACTTATCGATGGTCATGCAGGATGGGAGTATGCGGAAGCTGTGGCGCCAGTATCGATGGAGAGCCTAAGCTGACCTGCGCGAGTTTTCTTCACGAGTTCAAAGGCCGAACAATTACTGTCGAGCCGATGCCTCATTTTCCTGTGATCAAGGATCTGGTGGTAAACATGGAAGACTTCATGCACAAGCTCGTTGAGATCAAACCCTGGATAATCCGAGACAAAGAATCTCCTCCGGAAGAGGGTGAGTATCGTCAGAGCGCTGAGGAGCTGGAGCGATACAACCAGTTCTCCGCATGCATTAACTGCATGCTCTGCTACTCCGCTTGCCCAATCTACGGGCTAAACGAGAAGTTTCTGGGACCTGCAGCAACGGCACTGGCCTATCGATACATTGAGGATTCAAGGGACCAGGGCGCGGCGGTGCGATTTCCTATAGTTCATGAGATAGAGGGTGCGTGGGAGTGCACTCTCGTCGGGGAATGCAGCGTTGTATGTCCAAAAGGGGTCGACCCGATGCTCGCGATTCAGAAGGCCAAGATTCTCGGGGCCACAAACGCTCTGAAATCGATAGTTATGCCCCGAGGGGGCGGAAAGTAATTGTCTAAAGGAAAATCATTCCCGGAATACAAACGAAGACTGGGCCCTGGATGGTGGCTTCACAACAGCCACTACAGACAATACATGATCAGAGAATGGACAAGCTTCTTCGTAGCTGTCTTCAGCCTCATCTACATTTACGAGTTGTCGCTTTTCGCTATGGGCGACAGTTCCGCTGCTCTAGCACTAATGCGGAATCCCGGAATAATCGCCTTCAACATAGTCGCCCTATTGTTCACGCTCTATCACGCCGGTACATGGTTCTACTTGATCGGCAAGGTTCAGCCCGTCAAAGTTGGAAAAACAACTACCAAGCCCTGGCAAGCCCTTCTCTTAAACATCATACTACTACTCATCATTTCATTCGCAGTAATCGAAATTCTAATCGTGAGGTAAAAATCAGTGCCAACTGTAGCGAGACTGCATGCAATCCTCTGGGGTGTGTTCTCGGCTGGTGGCTTCGTCGCGGCGTTTCTCCTACCAGTCCTCATTTACCTGGTAGGAATAGCATACCCATTGGGACTCTGGCCCGTTAATGGAACCGATCCAACATCAGCCATACTCAACCATCACCATCTAGGGACGCTCTTCCTATTCATCACAATTGCAGGGTCTCTATATCACGGAATATTCCGGTTCCAGTCGACTCTTACCGAGATTGGTCTCGCAAGAGCTAGACGAGGCTTGGAAGCGATCGGTTACTTGGTAATAATCATTGGAGTTCTGTTGACTGCCTACTACCTTTTGCAGTACAACCCGAGCTTCTTCACGGTTCCCTGACGTTTTCACCGTCCATGCTATTCTAATAGCGCCCGAACAATCTTGTCCAGGTGATAGTATGTCACATTCTCGCTCTCTCAAAGAGTTCAAGGCACATCGCGAGAAGATGAATGAGAAAATTCTGGAACGTGGAAATCTACAGATCAAGCGATTCTTCAATCTAGACACTCAAGCGTACAATGATGGTGCGCTCCCTCGAAAGGTCAAAGAACTTCTTGGGCTGGTTGCATCTTTGGTTCTTCGTTGCGATGATTGTATCACTTACCACATCATACAGTGTGTGGAACAGAAAGTTTCCGACGAGGAATTCTTCGAAGTGTTCAATGTCGGGCTGATCGTGGGCGGGTCAATAACAATACCTCACCTTCGAAGTGCTGTCGAAATGCTAGAGGAATGCCGGAAGAAAGAGAAGCAGAGTTAGTTTCTTGCTCTACTCGACTTTGTATATCAACCAGTTCTTGTCATTGAAATTGATCAATCGATAATCTCCCTTCAACTTCTCTCCCTTCAAGACAACGTGGTACTTCTTCGGCTCCCTGAGTTCGAGAACGTAGAGTCCTTGGTCCCAAACGCTCACCTCTCCCGCACCATACTCGCCTTTCGGAATCGTTCCCGCGAATCCAAAATAGCTAAGAGGATGATCTTCAACCTCGATGGCCAATCGTTTGACTCCAGGTTCTGTTGGAGGACCCTTGGGAACGGCCCAACTCTTCAAGACACCGTCAAGCTCCAGCCGAAAATCCCAATGCAAGCGTCGAGCGTGATGTTCTTGAACCAAGAATCGCGCTCGGACAGCTCTACCTCGGAGTTTTCCCGAGCTCTTTCTCGAAGTGGCGTTTTCCAAAAGATCAATCCTGCAAGCGGTCACTTGGTTAACTGGTGGAGAGGCCGCCGATGCTACGGCCATAATCCAAGAAATGATTGGCCAAACCCATTTGCAATCCGAATAAAGTGTATGTAGATTCCAGTCGCCAGCGTTGCAAGGCCAGCCACTCCTAGAATGTAGGGCGGGATTCCCATTGCGGGATTGAATAGTAGTGCGCTATTGCTAATTGGTCCGAAGGAGGCTGCTCCGCACACTAGTGAGTATGGCATGAATCGCAACGTATCCTTTTCGCCGAAGAGCCACTGTCCAATGGTCAGCATTAAGAGAGCCAGCCCCTCTGATAGGGCGAGATATGAGATGGTGAATGGAATGATAGCCCACGGTCCAACCGCGACTGCGGACGCGACGTACGGGTTAAGCTCCCAGTTTCCCTTGGACAGTCCAAGTAGTGTGAGATACAAGTCGGCAACTACTAGAATTATTGGAAGCGTGAAGATCCATCCGTCAGTCCTTGAGAACAAGTGCTGCGCTCTCTGTAAATCCGCCGGCATGACCCAGCATCCAAGTGCGAGGCAAGCTATACCAGTCGCAAGAATCAATCTGAGGCCAGGCTCTGAAAGTTGTATTTGCGCGGGGATGAGGACACTGAACCAGCCAATCAGAGGGCCCGCGAGGACCCAGTATAGTCCCGATCCTACCAAGAGCAGGCCTGACCCTGCGGGAGTTCTCAAGGCTTGTCTCTTCTTCTTGGTCGAAAGAATTCACGGAGTCGCTGTGAGACCCTGATCCGGGGACCGTCCGTGGCCGTCATGGGTTTGAGGAAGCGTAGTCCGAACGAGGAGGAGAGCGAGCTGATCAGTGTTACGAGGCCCGCAACGGGGTAGAGAATCTGGGCTGCTACCCCGAGACCTGTTCCTTCCTGGGCAACGATGAATGAGAATTCCCCGCGGGGGAGCATGGATAGGCCAATCGTTGTCGCCTCGTCTCGTGTTCCGGACAGATTCGCTCCAGTCCAACATCCCAGAAATTTACCAAATATGGCCACGCCCAAAAATTCGACCTTTTGCAAAGTGACAGAAAGAAATTTCTCTCATTTGATCAAAAATCACAATTTATCAAAGAATAAAAAAAA
>CAYRXJ010000014.1:0-5304 GCA_964428235.1 uncultured Candidatus Bathyarchaeia archaeon
GTGGTCCACGAAGTTGTCAAGGTCCGATGCAGATACTGCAACGCATTGAACTTCGAAACTAGCCAGCGCTGCGGTAACTGCGGCGCACAACTCTGATTGCGCGTTTCAGAATAATTCATTACTTCGATTGAACTGTCCCAGACTCAGCTTTCCATGAAAGAGAGCGAACAAGGAGAAGCAGTACTGGGGATGATTCTTGGAAACCTAGTTCTGTTATTCGGGTTCGAAGTACTTGCTAGAATTTTTCCCAGACTGGCTGCCGGCTTGGTTCTAATTTCGGCTAGGCAGAAATTAGCTGGTTTTAGTGGAATCAATTGTCACAACTGTAAGTATTTTCTTTCTGATGGGACTTAGGAAAGAACGGACTCTCTAGCCAGAGGAAGTTCCGATTTTTCAGTAGAATTTAGTGATAACGCGATAGTACTATGGAGAGTGTCCACGGGTTGCGATTCGCTTAACCCGTAACACTCAGCAATTTCATTCAGCGAGACGGATACCGGAAAAAGGGAGAGAAACGTCCACGCGCTACATATTGACCGTTGATTTCGAGGAAGACAATGACATTGACAGTTTCATCCGGTTCGTCCAGTACCACACTAAGCGGTTGAAGTGTCCGAGTAAGGACGTGTTCATCCGGCTCGCACACGAATGGGAAAAACAGCTGGTGAGCCACCCTGAGCCAAACAACGGCAATGGAATCAAGAAAGAGAAGAAAAAAACGCTCAAAGAACCGTCTGAGTAGATTCAAGATCCGGGTACGATACAAGTACCACTACTACCGCTGGATCAACACGGAAGACTACGGCAGCTTCAAAGACATCTACGAAAAATACAAGGACAAAGGATTCTCATTTTGGTGCGCAGACCTGCCACCAGAATACTCTAGCCAAGACGGAACATGGACCGGCTACCGGTTAGATGGGGACAAAACTCACACAGAGTCTACGCTGAAAAGATACGGTCGACACAAGGCCTGGATTGACCCTCAGTACAAGTTCGAGGGAAAACCAGTCATCCTTGTCTACAACGCCCGCTAGCAATCAAGGGTTCTAGTTCCCAGTTTTTCTCGATCGAAAAATAGTCGTTACTACACGTGACTGTCGAATGTGACCACTTCAAGTGAGCGACCCTTAAGAGGGGCGACTTCTCTTTTCGAGCTATGACGACTGATTTCGAGTCTCAGAAACAGGGTCTTTGGCATCACCCCAACTTTCTCAAATTATGGGCCTCGGAAACCATATCCCAATTCGGGACCCAATTCAGCGGTCTCGCAATTCCATTTACTGCATATCTGCTAACAGTGAATCAGAGTATCCGAGTTGCATCATTCGAATTCGGAATCTTGAACGCCCTCGGACAACTCGCTTTCCCGTTATTTGCCTTGTTCATCGGGGTGTATGTGGATCGTCATCGCAAAAAGAGAATAATGGTGATTGCCAATATCGGCCGTGGGATAGCCCTCGGTCTAATCCCTCTCGCATATTTTACAGGGACTCTCTACACAATCGGGTTACCGCTATTGTACATAGTGGCCTTCATGATTGGGCTATTGACAGCATTCTTCGATATTTCATACCAAGCAATCCTCCCACATCTTGTTGACAGACAGCAATTAGTTGAGGGAAATAGCAAGCTTGAGGCAAGTAGATCGACTGCGCAAGTCGTAGGGCCAGGAATGACTGGTGCATTAATTCAGGTAGTAGGGTTGCTTCGCGCACCTATTGTGATGGCAATTGACGCACTCTCGTATCTAGGCTCCGCCTCTTTCCTCGCATGGATGAAGGGGGAAGAGCCTGTTCCAAAGCCAACTACTACGGTATGGCATGATCTGAAAGAAGGGCTGGCTGTTGTACTGAAGAACCGAATGTTGCGATCCATAGCCGGGTCAACTGCCACGTCGAACCTTTTTGCCAGTGCGCTATTCCCAGTGTTCATTCTATTCCTCATTCGAGAGCTGGGATTCTCTCCTGCACTAATCGGTCTGGTTTTTGCACTAGGGAGCATTGGAGCCATATTGGGAGTACTTTCCGCCTCCAAACTGGGGGCTAAATTCGGGGTCGGGCCGATAATCATCCTATCGATTTTCGTCGCGGGGCTCGGTGGAGTTCCTTACTTCCTTGCCAGTCCATCGCTAGCTTTCACGGTGGTGTCCACGGGCCCCCTCTGGCTCATAGGTAATATTCGGCTTGACGGGAACAGCCTGATCATAATGTTCGGAAGCTTTCTTGGAGCCTTCGGCGGTGTCGTCTACAACATAAACCAGGTAAGCCTTCGCCAAGCGATTGTTCCGCTGAAATTGCAAGGTAGAATGAACGCGTCGATGCGCTGGATAGTCTGGGGAACTCCCCCCGCGGGTGCGATTCTTGGTGGATCCTTGGGACTGTTTCTCGGCTTGAAACCCGCGATTGAGATCGCTGTGCTAGGAGGCTCCCTCGCGTTTCTATGGGTTTTATTGTCGCCGGTTCGTTCGCTGAAGAAGATTCCCGAGCAAGTCGGTGACTAACTTCCTCTCGCTGAAACGGAGACTTCGCGAGACCAAGTATCGCTTATGTACACGACCGCTTCAAGCAAACGCTTTCGAAAGTCTCTGGTAATCCTCGCTCGGGAGTTTCCAATCTGCCGCTTCAGCGTTTTCCCTAACGTGAGTTAGGTCGGCAGCTTTCGGTATCGTGACAATAGACTCGTGTTTCAAGACCCAACTTAGAGCAATCTGGTTTCTGCTTTTGTGATGGTTTCCGGCTACTTCGTCTAAGACCTTGAAAGAAGATCCGTGTCCGCCCGGAATTTTTCCCTGGCCTAGTGGGCTATATGCTATGACTGTGAGTCCCTCTTTTTCGCAATAAGGTAGGATTCTCGATTCGATTCCTCTATCGATGAGGCTGTATTCGACTTGGTTCGAGACGATCTTGTGTCGAGAGAGGGATTGTTGTGCTTCTTTCATTTGTTCGACTGAGAAGTTGCTTACCCCGATGTGTCTGATCAGCCCTTCATTGGCGAGCTTCTCCATTGCTTTCATGGTTTCCGTGATCGGAATATTCGGGTTGGGCCAGTGGAGCTGGTAGAGGTCTAGTTGTTTCAGGTTTAGTCTTTTGAGACTTCGATGGGCGGCGGCCAGAACATTGTCATAAGAGAAATTTCGTGGAGAAACCTTGGATGCGACAAAGATCCTATCGTCTCGTCCTTGCAAGGCCTGTGACACGACTTCCTCGGCGTGACCTGCGGCATACATTTCGGCGGTGTCGATGAACTTCATTCCGAGATCTAGGCCCAGTCGAAGCGCTTTTACCGAGTCCTCGTCTCTCGACGAGTCAGGTTTCATTTCGCCGCCCATTGCCCATGTTCCGAGGCCTACGATCGGGAGGTTCTCTCTAGTATCGCCTAAAGGTCTGTATTGCATCGTAATAACCCGGTCGAAACGGGAAAAACGTCGAATGGCTTTAAGGCTGGCTTAATCGAACCGAAGAAACGCAATTTTATGTGTCACGATATTGCTTTTCGAGAGGCGGTTAGGGATTATTATCAACGAGGCCTCCTCCAACTCTCAGCCAGTTTGCCAGCTCCTTTCCCGAGAAGCTCTTCTCCGATCTCGCGAGCAATCTTGACTCCCTCTCGGATATTGCTCGACTTTGAAGCGGACAATCGCTCCCCGCCATTCATAGATAGAACGCAAGCCTTGACGCTAATCTGGTCACCTCGAGCTGAAGCGAGTCCTCCAACCGGGACTTTGATAGGTTCCTCGAGTGTTCGAATAAGCTCTCGTTCTGCTTCCGCCTCAACGCGGCTTGGCTGATGCTCAATTGAGCGTAGAACATCAATTACTCTCAGGTTGTCTCGCCTCGCGACAATGGCAAGGGTTCCCTGACCGGGAACAGGTGTGAAGTCATCCGTTGAGAGTCTTTCCGATATCCTCGACGATAAGCCTAGCCTTGCAAGTCCTGCTTCTCCTAGTACTATCCCGTCAAACTCTCCCCTGTCCATTCTCTCAACCCGCTCCTCGGCGGGTCCGAACAGTGGCTCAGTCTTGATGTCTGGCCTTATTCGTCGAAGTTGAGCGGCTCGGATGGGGCTGCTGGCTCCGATCCGGCTTTTCTGGGGCAGGTCCTTCACCTGAAGGTCATATCTACTAACAAGAACTTCTGCGGGCGAGCCTCTCTCTGGCACGCTCGCGATCACCAGCCTTGTGAATCTCTCGTCGACTGGAACGTCTTTCATGCTATGAACAGCAAAGTCCGCTCTTCCCTCTAGCACAAGTTGGTCCACTTCTTTATCGAACAATCCTCTCTGTTGCAAAGAGACGAGGGATCTGCGGTGTTCGTGGTCCTCTGAGTTTTCGCTCAACTTTAGGTCTATTTTCAGTCCAGAATTTTTCTGTAAGATCCGATCGACTACGATCTTGGTCTGTATCACGGACAACTTAGTGTTCCGGGTACCGACCTTGAGGAAGATTCTCGAGTCACCGTATCCGTGGTTTCAACGAAGTGCCGACCGTGATGAGAGCAGTTGCTGGACACCCGAGAGTTTTTCGTATTAAGATTATCCGGTCGAAAACCTATTTCGGTCTTTTTGAAAATCAGAAGTTTGTTGTCACGGGGCCCGAGTCGTCTGAACCAGAATTGCTCTTCGGAGAAGCCTGCAGTGTCTTCACAATATCCTCTAGCCGTGGATGGGTCTTCTGGACTCGTATCTCATCCTCCTCGAAACCCATCTCAGCCATTCCATGATCACTGAGAAACTTTGCCGCCCAGGAGACCGCGTTTCCTGGAATGCGCAGTTGCTTGGAAATCTCATCGAGTTTGTGCCACGCACCATCAACTATGTTCATCCATACGTACCAGAGCAGCATCGGGCGGGGTCCGCTTGGCATTCTCTTGCACTCTTGGTTCACCCACCTGCTCTCGTAAACTACTAATCGAGTGTAACCCTGCGATTCTTTATCCAGTAACATTCCCGTGAACCGTACCCTTCAGCGGAGAGACTGCACAGAACATGGGTCCAAGAGGAAAAATTCTCACTGTTCTACTACTGGTCCTCATAGTGGTCCTAGCAATCTGGCAGTTCACGGCGCCTGTCTTGATTCCTTCGGTCGGGACCAAGTATGTTTCATCAGTACAGTATGCGAATAGAGGAAGCTGGATCATCCAAGAAACATCGAACTACGGCAAGCTCTTCCTCGTGTTCTCCATCGCGAACACAACATTTCCACGAACCACTCTACAGACACAATACTCTCTCATTGTTAGCAAAGTGAACGAGACCTCTCTACCATCCTACATGCGGGGGTTAACTGTGAAGCTCATGAGCCTT
>CAYRXJ010000014.1:5404-15824 GCA_964428235.1 uncultured Candidatus Bathyarchaeia archaeon
CGATCGTTGAGTTTTGGCCATAACTTACGATTACATTGATGACTATCTCTACCGTATTGCTCAACCAAGGGATTCCCTGCTCGAGAGAATGGAGGAAGAAGCTGATACTGGAGCCGTTCCGATAATCGGACCTCTCGTTGGGCGATTTCTGTACAATCTCGCGAAGAGCAGCCAGAGCAAGAACGTGTTGGAGATCGGGACAGCGATTGGTTATTCCGGTATTTGGCTTGGCAGAGCCGTCGCTCCAAAAGGATCTGTTACAACTATCGACATGGATCCTGAACGGGTGAAGATTGCAAAGCGGAACATTTCTGAAGCAAAGCTCGACAAGACGATCAAAGTATTGGAAGGAAACGTGCTAAAGATTCTGCCAACTCTCAAAGGTGAATACGATCTGATCTTTTTGGATTCGGACAAGGATGTTTACGTGGAGGCGTTCAAGATGGGCGTGAAAAAATTACGAAAAGGCGGACTTTTCGTTGCGGATAACACGTTGTGGGGTGGTGATGTTGCGAAAGGTGGGAAGTCCGACCTGACGCAGACGATGATCAAATTCAACAAAGAAGTGTTCGGATATCCAAATCTTTCAACAACTATTCTCCCACTTCGCGACGGCGTCCTGGTAAGTTTGAAAGAGTAAATGATTCAAAATCCATTGCATTCTTCAACGCAGAGAACCCGGGGTCTCGCGAAAAGTTACACTACAAGTTTATACGATTCTGTACAAATCTCTTTAATTAGCGGACACGATGGGTGGGAGACACTCCAACAATTCTGGTCCCGTCATCCGGGGAAAGAGAAGTAGAGGAGTTAAGGTAGTAACAATGGAAATCCAACAAATACCGAAGGTTCCCCAAGGGGAATTCCGATATCAACGGTCCTATACAAAACCAGAAGCCCACCCATATGATTTGATCATATGGGAGACACGAGACGCTGTCATTACCGACGCGAAAGGAGCGGTGATCTTCGAACAGAAAGGCGTCGAAGTCCCATCATTCTGGTCCCAAACAGCCACCAATATTGTTGCCTCGAAGTACTTCCGAGGAAGACTAGGAACCCCAGGAAGAGAAAACAGCGTCAAACAGCTAATTGGACGAGTGGCAGGGACAATTGGTCGTTGGGGTCGTAGAGGGAACTATTTCGTCGATGAGGAGGAAGCTGAGACCTTTGAAGCCGAACTGACCCACATTCTCGTTCACCAGATGGCTGCGTTCAACAGCCCCGTCTGGTTCAACGTTGGAGTAGAAGATAGACCACAATGCTCCGCCTGCTTCATCAACTCCGTCCAGGACGACATGCGATCGATAATGCAGCTGGCCCAAACAGAGGGCATGCTGTTCAAGTACGGTTCCGGGACAGGGTCCAACCTCTCGGGTCTCCGATCCTCGAGAGAGCATCTCTCGACTGGGGGAAAGGCGAGCGGTCCGGTCTCGTTCATGAAGGGTTTCGACGCGTTTGCCGGCGTGATAAAGTCCGGCGGTCGGACCCGTCGAGCCGCGAAGATGGTCATTCTGAATGTTGACCATCCAGATGTCGAGGAGTTCATCTGGTCCAAGGCGAAAGAGGAGAAGAAAGCCTGGGCGCTCATAGACGCCGGATATGATGGCGCCGTCGATGGTGAAGCTTACGGCTCGATTTTCTTCCAGAATGCCAACCACAGCGTCCGTGTCACGGACGATTTCATGCACGCTGTGACAGAAGACAAGGAATGGAAGACCCGGTTCATTACAAATCACCAAGTTGCGGACGTTTACAAGGCTCGCGACTTGATGCGCGAGATGGCTGAGGCCGCTTACATCTGCGGAGACCCAGGCATCCAGTTCGATACAACAGTCAACAAGTGGCATCCGTGTCCGAACACGAATAGGATCAACGCGTCCAACCCGTGCTCCGAGTACATGTTCCTAGATGATTCAGCATGCAATCTTGCATCGCTGAACCTGATGAAGTTCAGAACTGCTGACGGAGAGTTCGATGTTGAATCTTTCGAGCATGCAACAGAGATCGTGATCAGTGCACAAGAAATTCTTGTCAGTAATGCTGGCTATCCCACTCCAGCGATCGAGAAGAACAGTCACGACTTCAGGCCTCTAGGCCTAGGCTACGCGAATCTCGGCGCACTACTCATGGCTCGAGGATTGCCGTATGATAGTGATGAGGGACGAAACTATGCCGCTGCCATTTCTGCTCTGATGTCAGGAAAAGCATACGCTGTTTCCGCCAGAATCGCGAAGAGGATGGGACCGTTCAAAGGATACTCGGTCAACGAGAAACCCTTCCTCAACGTCATCGACATGCACCGAGCCCATGCATACAAGATTCCTGTTGAGGGAGTCAGCGATCCATTGATGAAGGCCGCTCACAAGTCTTGGGACGATGCGTTGTCTCTGGGTGAAAGGTTCGGCTTCAAGAATGCACAGATCTCCGTGATCGCGCCGACCGGGACTATTGCCTTCATGATGGACTGCGACACCACTGGCATTGAACCGGACATTGCTCTGATCAAGTACAAGTGGCTCGTCGGTGGCGGGGTCATCAAAATCGTCAACAACACCATTCCAGAAGCGATCAAGAAGCTCGGTTACTCCAAGACCGAGCAAGAAGAGATTCTCAAGTACCTCGAAGATCACGACACGATAGAAGGCGCTCCACACCTCAAGCCCGCGCACTTAGCTGTCTTCGATTGCGCGTTCAAACCCGCGAAAGGAACGAGAAGCATACACTACATGGGGCACGTGAAGATGATGGCTGCAGTCCAACCATTCGTCTCAGGTGCAATATCCAAGACTGTGAACATGCCGAGCAATGTCTCTGTGGAAGAGATCGCGGAGACATACATTACAGCATGGAAGATGGGACTGAAAGCTATCGCGATCTATCGCGACGGCTCCAAGAGGACACAGCCACTAACAACAACGATCCAGGACAAGAGCAAGGCGACCGCCGCTGAGAAAGCGAAGGAGCAAGTGGTCTTCAAACCGTTACGACGAAGACTACCTGAAGAGCGCGAGGCCATCATTCACAAGTTCTCAATAGCCCAGAACGAAGGCTACCTCATGGTCGGAATATACGACGACGGGACCCCAGGCGAGATCTTCGTGGTCATGTCGAAAGAAGGCAGCACCATCTCCGGACTAATGGACGCCTTCTCCACTTCTATCAGTCTCGCACTGCAATATGGCGTTCCACTAAAAGTCCTAGTGAACAAGTTCACCCACACAAGATTCGAACCAGCAGGAATCACCACCAACCAAGACATTCGGTTCGCAAAGTCCGTGGTCGACTACATTTTCCGATGGCTGGGCCTAAAGTTCCTCTCGAAAGAGGACCAAGACGAATTGGGACTAACAAAGACAACCATGGAAAACGGAACCCAAGCAAAGCTTGGAGAACCCCCGCTTCCGAAAGCGGCGGCTTCTTCAGCGCAAGTCGAAATGAAACACATCGAGCCAAAACAAATGGAAACACCAGAATTTGCGACTCCACTGACTAGCTTCGACAATCAGTCCGATGCGCCTGCCTGCGAGAATTGCGGGATGATAATGGTCCGAGCAGGAGCTTGTTACAAGTGCAACAACTGCGGCAACACAAGCGGTTGCGGATGACCAGTATCCGATCTCTAACCGTTCTCTACTACTACCAGTTTTAGACCGATAGCGTTCACGACCCTAACCAGCGCACCGTGCTGGATAGTCCCTTTGCTGGTATTCGCGGAGTATTCCTCGCTGTTTACCAGAACAGTCCCAACTTGTTCTGTGATATCCGAAGTTGCCCTACCGATTGACCCAATCAGTCTCTTGAGGGTCTCCTCGGTGAGATTTGATGGCGGTTTTGTCTGACCCGAAAATGTGTAGAATAGGAACCAGACCACGATAACCCCAACCGCGACCGTGATTATGCTGTATAGTGCAATGTCAACAGAGCTCAATATTCATCTTTCATCCATTGACCAATCTTTCTGATAATCACTTCTAGTGACTATGCGATGTGTACTGCAATTATAAGCCACAAGCGCACTTGTTGCTTTCAGAGGCGAAAAATCTGATGAACTGCATGAGCCGCAAGAATCCGGAAACGGAGAGATCAAGCGTTACCTGGATAAACAGGAACCCGTTGAGACTAACACTCCGATAAGAGGCGAGAACAAGCGATGGGCGACATCACAGTACCAAGAAACAGCACCGTCAAGCTCGCGAGAGTAGACGGCGACCTTCACGTTCAAGACCGGGGACGAGTGCAAGCGGAGGGACCCTCGCCCATCGAAGTAACAGGTGAAGTAACCTGCGATGGAGACGCTGAGTTCGAAGGCAGTCTTAACTGTGCTAGATTGAATGTCGAACACGGGAGAGTAGAGATTTCAGGCGATCTCAAATCCCTGGCAGAAATTGATGTTGATCATGGTGAGCTGAGAGTCGGGGGTTCACTTGAAGCCAGTTCAGTCGAAGTAGACATGCGCCTCTACGTGGGAAAATCAGCTAACGCTCACGATTTCGACGTTGGAGGAGCACTAGAGATCGGAGACTCGATAACCGCCAACAAGGTCGACGTAGGCGGATCCTTCAGAGTCCAAGGAAACGCGAACGTCGAAGACATCGATGTAGGCGGCAAATTAGAGATCATCGGCGAGATCAAGTGCGTCAGACTCGACGCGGGCGGTAGCGCCGAGGTTGCAGGCGGTGAAATATCAAGAGCCATCGATGTCGGCGGATCTTTTACCTCTAGTAAACCGTTGAAGTTCGACAAGATCGATGTGGGCGGAACGGTAAGCCTCGACCAGGGCGGTGTAGGGCGAACAATCGATGTCGGTGGGCGATTCGAAAGCAAGGGAAACCTGACCTTCGAATCAATAGACGTCGGCGGAACAGTTGACATCCGAGGAGACGGCGAGGGAGAAGACATCGACATTGGAGGAACACTCGAAGTCTCCGGCAATCTCCACCTTAAGCGAGATCTCGATATCGGTGGAAGAGCCCGTATTGGAGGAAGCCTGAAGCTCGCGTCCCTTGATGTTGGTGGTATAATCGAAGCAGATCTCATCGACGCGGAAGGAGATGTGGAAGTAGGAGGAAGATTACGCACGAAGAAAGGCACCAAAGCTCGGACAATCGAGCTAGGCGACCGGTCAGAAGCCGTAGGCGCCCTTGTTGGAGGACGTGTTCGGATCGGGGATAACGCTCGGGTTGAGGACGTGTATGCTGAAACTCTCGAGATGGGAGAGCGGGTTCGAGCAGGAAATCTCTACAGTAGAGATATGAGGCTAGAATCTCGCTGCTCAATAAGCGGCGAGGTAATTTACACGGATCGGATTGAGGCTGAACCTGACGTTGTCTACGCGAAGCCTCCTGTGAAAGGCGACCTTCCAAAGCCCCCTTTGTAGGACGGTCCCAGCGTGGCAAAAAGGTCTCGAGTAGACATCTACTCAGAGATACTAGAGGCCCTCAAACGCCGCGGCCCCACCAAGATCACACGGGTATCCTACGCCGTTGGACTACCGGTAGACCGGATCAAAAGATTTCTCACTGATCTATCTTCTTTCGGTCTCGTGAAGATCTTGACAACCGAAGAGGACACATCATACTCGATCACACACCGTGGACTGGAATTCCTGGAGGCTTACTGGAAACTGGAGAGCTTCATGAAATTCCTCGGCGAGAAAAAACCGATCATCGAGAGTCCTGTGATAGAAGAGGAGGAAGAGATCTAAGCCACGTAACTCTTGTACTCTTTCTCGAACTCTTTCACAATCTCGAACTTCGGCAATCTTCTCGATCTCGATTCCCCATGGTGCTGGAAGGTAATCTCCGGAAACATAACTGCCGGGCCATCAACCGCCAGTCTAGTAGCCGGATGTTCGGGTCCTAGAATCCTTGAACAAATCTGCCGGGTAAGTCGTCTAACATCACCCTCGTCAGCATAACCCAGAGTGTGGAGATATTCGTGGAGTAGAGTATAGAACACGTACGCGTTGATGTATCGTCTATCTTTCGCGAGACGAGTAATCTGATCAAGGAGGCTACGGTTCATAACGATAAAGTTGGAGCCCATCTGATGGAATGCGCCTATGTAGTCGGGGAGGTCGGCTAATCCAAGCATCAGGCCTGTACGTCTGCGCCCGATGCTGTTCTTGACAGATCTCTTGACGAGCTGGAATACTTCTGAGAAGTTGAAGCTTCGATCGAGACTCTCTGACACGTCTAAGTTTGGTGCTGTTTCCATCGTTTCAAAATTTCTCCAGAGCACGTTTCGGGCGTGCCCTAAGGGAGATTTTCACTTGTGCATTATATAAGGACTGGATTTCTCAGGGTTCAAACATCAATCTATTGTTTGCTTCTCAAATCCTCTGAACACAGGAACATGTGCGAGTTCCAGTTTCATTCTGTCTGGGTCCTCGAAGTAGACAGAATAGTAGCCTTTCGAGTATTCCGGGTATTCCTTCGGACCTCCGTAGAGAACCGGGATCTTGTTCGGCACAAGATACTCTTTGTAGAATTGATCCACGGTCTTTCTGGAGTCTGCGTGAAACGCGATGTGATTTACTCCCACGCGCTTCCTGTGATATCCGTGTTGAGCATATCCCGCATGAGACTGAATTATCCAGAAGTTAGTGCCCAGTTCAGCGTCCTTGATACCCCAGCCCGCTGCTATCTTATGGGTGTAAATTCTCCGATATCCTAGCCAGTTCAAAAACTCCTCGTAAAACTTGACTGATTTGTCGAAGTTTGAGACGTTGACCTCGACGTGATAGATTTGCCCCTTCAATCTGTTACCCGTGGATAGTTGCGCTGCCGACCTTCGTTTCTGAGATGGAACTTTTCTCAGAAAGCGTTTTTTGCGTTTGGCATGTCTGGAGTGATTGTTTGGGTGATATCCCAGTACTCCACGATCTTGTTTCCCTTGAATCGGAAAACGTGTGCCTGTCTCAGCCCGCCCAGTTCAGGCTTGGTCCTACTGCCGACAAGATTCGTGTGGACAACCACTGTGTCTCCCTCGGCGACAACGTTAGCAACTTTGAACTCCGCATCAGGACTCTTTGGACCCATCTCTTTGACAGCGGAAGCCATTGATTCCATTAGCGTATCCATGCCACCAGAAACGTACGGATTATGCTGTTTACAGTCAGGCGCAAAGAATCGCAGTCCATCTTTCATTCTTTCTTGGCCGATCAGCTTGAAGAATTCTGTCACTATCTCTTTTCGGTCGGATAGCGTTTGCATCTCAGATCACTATCGTCTCGCCCAGACTTCTCTTCATAAGCGTATAGCGAGATGGCAACATCGAACACGCTGAGAAGTGTGGTCTAATCAGGTTACACTAACCGTTCTGTGAAGAAACCTATTCAATGCTCGTTCAAGTGCGTTCCCACATAGGAGCTCGGGCCCTTTGAAGAAGCGCCAGATTCATGTTCGTCCTGGAATGAGCCGGTCCGATATTCAGGACCTTCTCGGAAGTTGGGCTAAACAACAGGGTGCCGAGATGAGACCGATGGGTCGACTGGTACGGCGCTACAAGAGCGAGGGAGAGAACATGCACTGGCATATGACCGGCTTGCGCAAGGGAATGGGAACCGTCGAGGCCACCTATCTCCCATCCAACGGATCGCTTACAGTTCTAGTTCACGATAACAGGCGAGGATTCTGGGCGGGAAGAGCCGTAGAAGAGCTAGCTAAGAAGATCAAAGAGCAGCTTGGAAAGAACAATCCGGAGCCCTCCTCCAAATAACGACGTTGCCTGTGAATTTCAACCAAGAAGAATGGCATAGTGTCGTCCAAGCTATCGAAGACGCCCTGCCAGTATACGAGACAACAAGCGAATGGATCTCGCTTGGAATAGCGGGTCCACTGAGAAGAAGAGCGGTCGCATTTCTCCGGTCTCATCGGAAGGAATGGGTCCTCGACTCTGGGGCGGGACCTGGAGTGTCCAGCAGAATGCTAATCGATGATGGGTTCGATAACGTTCTCGCCGTTGACCCTTCTGCAAACCTTCTCAGTTTCGCGAAATCCCATCTAGGATCTCAGTTCCATCCCATTATTGGAGTGGCAGAAAATCTCCCGCTGCGAACCGGGTCGCTCGGCGCAATAATTACCTGTTTCGCACTCAGAGACGCAGCGCGTCTGGATCTTACCCTCGAGGAATTCGCCCGCTCGACAAGGCGTGGAGGAGCTCTCGCCATAGTCGATATCGGTAAGCCAGATGCCAGCTTCTGCAGGAGACTGATCCAGTTCTACATTTCGATGATCATGCCGAGACTCGCCAGGGCGTGGATACGCGGCAGAATCGGGGGGAACCCGTTCAAGATGATAATTCCCACCTGGAAAAGACTACTGACTAACAATCAGCTTGCGACAACGATCGAACAGTCTTTCGGACCTTGTGTTCTGAAGAGCTTTCTTCTCGGAGGACTGGTAATATTCGAGGCCGACAGGTTTTCGGTGATGAAGGATGTTTTGCGATAGTCTAACTATCGCTTAGGCTTCGGAGTGAACGCCATTATCGGGATCTTTCTCTTGGTCTTCTTGGCGTACTCGCCGAACTGTGGGTAGAGAGAGGCTTGTTTGGCATAGAGTCTGTCTCGCTCGGCTCCGGTGATCTCTTCGGCGAGCACTTCGATCCTCTCCGTTCCGACCTCGATCTCGACGTCGGGGTGAGCTTTCAGGTTGTGGTACCAGTCGGGATGACTTGGTGCCCCGCCCTTTGAGGCGAAGACGAGATAGCGATTTCCATCCTTGAGATACATCACGGGGTTAACCCTGATTTGTCGTGTCTTGGCTCCAACATGATTGATAAGCAGCAAGGGTGCGCCCTGAAAATTCCCGCCAACATTTCCCTTGTTCTTCCGGAATTCCTGAATTACTCCCGCATTCCAATCGCTCATTTTTGATCCTCTCTCAAGTGTCCAGTGAGGGGAGTTATTGACTGTTAGCATCTATACCTGGTCACAATCACCTGGATCGAGCAACAAACAACAGGACAGTCGAGTCTGAGTGTACAATCGAGGGAGGAGAGCTAGATCTGTTCTCGATTAAGTATCCCATGCGTAACCAGGCTGATTATTCGGATTGTGACGTATGACAGCACGAAAACGGTTGCCATCACGACAGCGATCCCAATCGCTTCGACCCCGAGTTGAGCAAGTGCGGCTGAGCCTCCTCCGAACAATAACCCGTCGGGGATGGGGGTAGTTCCCGGGGCGACAGGGTTTCCTGAGGCGATGGCGAATGTTCTCTGCGCGAAGAACCCAATCATTAGGACCCCGAATAGTCCGCCGAGCAAGTGTCCTGGGAATAATCCGACGGGGTCTGAGAACCACTTGAACCGTGAGAACCATTTTTCGCCAGCCAGAAAGAGGGGTCCCCCGATCAGCCCAAGAATCACTGCACTCCCCGGACTGACAAAGCCCGCGACCGGTGTGATGATGATGAGTCCCATCAAGACCCCGTTCGTCGCATAGATCAGGTCGGGCATTTGCTTCGTCATACGATACCGGAAGAACATGATTGAAAGAAACGAGGCGGCAGCAGCGAGAAAGGTCGTAAGAACAACGGTCATGGCAGAATTGTTGAATGCGAGAACACTTCCAGGGTTAAATCCGAACCAGCCTACCCAGAGAAGCAATATGGACAAGGTCAACCAACCACTGTTGATCTTTGTCGGGACAGGAACACTCTCGTAGCGTCCTCGCTTCTTCTCCTCGTTCCAGATTTGGAGAACAATCGCGAGCCCTGCTGCTCCGGCCGCCCCGTGAACCACTAGTCCTCCTGCAAAGTCGGCCATGCCCATTTTCGCGAGCCATCCCTGCGGGTTCCAGATCCATGCCGCAGGCAGATTCCAGATCACGATGAAGTAGACGATCGAGTAGAGCAAGAAAGCTTCCAGTTTTACTTTTCGCAGAACCACAACGCCGACGAGGGCGAGTGTAACTGATGCGAAAGCGGTTTCGAAGAGGAAGTAGGTCCCTGTTGTGAGACCTTGTCCTGCAGTTGACCACCACGCTCCGGTGAGCAACTGGTTTGCATCGGGAGAAAAGCCTCCGAGGAAGAATCCGTTGTAGAGAGGGTTTCCAATCCAACTGCCAATAGTCGGGGCGAAAGCCGTGTTAAACCCGACGAAAGCCATGACGAAAATGGCCGTTCCTGTTATCAGCATCGTTTTCAGAAGACTGATATCTAGCTCAACGCCGAGTTCGCCGATTTCCAGGAAGCCAACCGATATCGTCATCGTGAAGACGAGTAGCCCGCAGATGATGACCCAGAGATTGTTCGCAACCAGATCGATGGGCAGGGCCATTGTTTCGTGATCCTTGGTTCATGTTCGAAATGGCGAGTGAATTTAAGCTGGGCCCATATTTCCGGAAGATACTGTCGGGTCGAGAACCGTATTGAAAATTCCCTTCAAACACACACTCGCGTTCATTGCGACG
>CAYRXJ010000015.1:0-10841 GCA_964428235.1 uncultured Candidatus Bathyarchaeia archaeon
GTGTGTTATTCCCGAGCGAATCGATCAAAGAAGAAATCCGATCAACCCGACCGCAATCCAGATGTCCCCGCGCTGGGGATCGAGACTTGAGAAACAGATCCTGATTTCCCTACGTTTTCTTCCTGACGGTTTCTAGAATTTTCTCTTCATAGGACCGCCTTCCCGCGAAGACTGACATCGCGTATCCTATTAGAACCCCGGCATAGAGTCCTGCAAGAGTCCCATTGAGCAAGAACCCTAGAGGGCCGATGTTCTGGGTGATCCAGTTTTCCAGGTACTTGTTATTCGTATACTCGATACTTACCCATGTTAGAAGTGCGAAAATGATCAATGACTCGACCCAGACCAGCCTACGCGTTCTCCTCGTTAGCTGTTTCTGTTTCAGCTCTTCTAGCCCTAGCGTCTCGCCCATATCTGGACATGCCAATGAACGGCATGTTATATGGCTAGGGAAGCCATGGATAATCGGGTATTTCCCAGTCCGTCCTACTACCAGGGTCGTTTCCTCCAGGAAATCTATGTACTTTTTCAGCTAGATAAGCTAAAAAGCGGGAAGAACCCAGTCTCAGAACGGTTCCCGGGCTCTGCAGGAGCCGTGTTCGTGGAGGTGGAAAAAGCGAGAACTGAAAAGAAAGTCGCAAGCTTTGCCGTGCTAGCCTTCATTGCCGCAATGGCAGCACTAGAGTATCTACCTGTAGTGACAGTCCTGGCATCCCTCGTCGGACATGGACACGTAACAGCAGAATGGTGCAATATCGCAGGCGGATGCCCAGACAGGTAGACTCGTTCGCTTTACCACAACCGACCACAGGGCAGGCAGAGTAGAATCTCTCTCGAACTAGCGAATGCTTTGACGGTAGCTAGAGAAAATCCTTTTTTTCGCGCCCGCTTGTTCAAATAGGCCTTCATACGGGTTCCCTTTTAGGAACAAGCATGCAATCCCAACAGACCAAGGGCGAAATGCTCCTACAACTACAAGGCAAGACACACAGCTGGACCATCAAAGAGATCAACAACAACGGCATCAAAATGGAAAACAACGACATCGGCCAAGTAAGCGGCAAGTACAACGGCAACTTCATGGAAACAGTAGCGATCAACTCGAAGCCTGACGGAACCAGCGAGTGGGAAGGACGCGGCGTCCAGATGATCGGCCAAGAAATGGTCGTCGTCATGGGCCACGGCAAAGGATGGACCAACCCCGACGGAATCGTCAGCTTCGAAGGCGAACAGAAATTCATGACGCAATCGAAGAGCCTAGCCTGGCTAAACAACACCAAAGGCTGGATCGAAGGGAAAGCCAGCCGTGCAGACCAATCCTTCACTGCCACAATCTACGCCAAGAAGTAAGGCAACCGGAAAGGGAACTCCCCCGTTCTACTTTTTTCGCTCTCCCAAGGTTCAACCCGAAGCTTTCCAATAAATCTACGGACAAGAAAACCAAAAAAACCGGAAAAAAAGGGCTTCTTTATTTCTAGACGAACCTTTTGGGTCCCTGAACCACGGGGACTTCCTCCTGTGTGAGAAGCAGAGGTCCTGATCAGCGAGATTCTGCCGGCACGAGAATCTCCTCATCCAACCAAGATCTCCGTTCAGTGTGACTCCTGGAACCTGGCGTTAGATAGTATGCCAGCATCAAGCCTGCGTAGAACGCCGCCAAGGTTCCGTTCAACACGAACGCGAACCCCCCAGCGTGTAACTGTGTCCAGGCCTGGAAATACTGGTTGTGAGAGTACTCGTTGCTCATCTCAACCAACAAGAGAAAGATCACAATCGACTGGCCATACGCCATCAAGCGGACCCGGCGAGCGGCCCTTCGAGCCCGAAGACGGGCAACACTGATCTCTCGCGACACGTGCATACAATAAACGGATCTGAGCTATAATCGTAGACCAACACTTGCTCAGCCGAGCCGACAAACCCTAGCAAAGGATTGAAAAGAGGATCCCAATAGGCCCATAGAGCGCCCGTCTCCTTTGTCAAGGGACCACCCGGGAAAGTATTGATTAAGCTACTTACTCCATTTTTTCCGGTTCTCGCTTAGCCACTCAGGAATAATCACGGCCCGCAACAATTCCTGAACGGTTGCACCCCGTTCAGAGGCAACCCGCGCGATAGCGTGATACGTCTCGCTCTCAAGAGTCTGCATGAACTTCTTGTTATTCCGCGGCAAACGAGATTCGGAGAGTCCACGATAGAGGGTTCTTGTAAGAGTTTGGGCCCGAACTCGAACGAGCGGAGGGAACAGCTCGGAATCGAAACCGGGCGGTTCGTAGAATGCAAGAGCATTCGCTACCAAACGATATCGAATGTGATTAACATGTTTCCTGTAATCAGTCCACGTATCGGTTTTCGCTATATTCAGAAACTTGCCATGTCATTGTAACCACATCAGAATATTCTAGGTTTCAGCGTATTCTTTATCAGCGCTATCCAGAACCCCGCGCCATGCAAAGAAAAATAGTACTCGCATGCCTAACACTATTCATAGCAACACTAGCGATACCAGGAGCAAACATCAACAAGGCACACGCTTTCCTCGGAAGCGCCAACTCCGTATCTGTTAGCAACGTCACACCCAACTTCTCATCCCCCAGCGGCGTCGGATCCGGTACAGTCGCACAGGGAGGATCGAGCATTACTGTCACAGTTAAAGTACAAGCAAGCGGATTCATGAATCCTGCATACCAACGAAACGTGACAATCGGCTTCCTCGGAGACTGGATGACAGTGTACCAGAACGCCAGCATACTCAACCTGCAAACAAGCGCTATAGCCTACACAACAATCACAGTCGCACTACCCAGCGTTAACGCAATCAGCCCAGGCCACTTCTGGAATGTCCAAGTATGGGACGGTCCAGCCAGCGGAAACGTCGCATCCTGCACCCCAGGTAACGCTGAGAACTACCCAGGATCGGGAACCGCAAAGTCTTGCTTCCCTCCCGGGAGTGGATTCGTATCGATTCTGACGGGAGACCAATACGCGGCTGCACAAGGTAGAAACACAGCGAACACGATACTCAACGCAGTTAGCGCAACCAGCTCCGCAGGACGAGCACAAGTAGATCAAGCCACGGCCGAGTTGAGTCTTGGAGATCAAGCTTGGAGAGGCGGTGACTTCTCAGGTGCCAAGTCCCACTACCAGAATGCACAGAGCGATGCTAACGCAGCACTCGCCACCGATTACAACCTCGGCGGCGGACAAGCAAACGCAGGCATTGTAAGCATTATCGAGTCCGGGACCGGAATTCTATTGTTCGGGCTCGGAGGACTGCTAGCAGGCATCGGCGGGTTCTTCTATCTAAGACGGAAGCCAAAAGCCTAAACCCCCAATAGACCCCGTTTTTCTGAACGGGGAATCGATTTCTTTACTAAAGACATTTCCAGAACATTATCAACTCTGAAAGAATTTTTCTACGTTGAATCTTCCCGTGTATCTTGCACGCTAGACAAGACCGACACTAGCGTGGAACGTCTACACCAAGAAGGACTTCGCCAAGATCAAGAAGGTTACGCGACACCTAAGCCCGCAAGACCATGAGTCTCCACAACAGGACCCAGGTCTTCAGCTCGATCACGGTCCCGTAGCTAGTGAAGACAACGGAAATTGCCGCGCAGACTCGAGAACAGGGACTTCTTGAGAAGATCGATATCCCAAGCTTCATCGCCGGGCTTATCGCCGGCTTCCTCGCCCTCAGCAACGAGCCCTGGTGGACCCTCACCGGCCCAGCGGGGTCCAATATCCTATCGATTGTCGTCTCCCCGTTCTACCTCGAGATCTACGCCTCGGGAGTCCCGGTCACGACACCCGTGGCCTCGATTCTCGGAGCCTTCACGCGCATTATTGTGATCCTCTGCTCGATCGGCCTGGTCGCATGCTCAGTCCGCCCCACAGCCTGGTGGCGTCCTTTGGCCACTTGGCTTGGTCTTGCTAGTC
The DNA here is from genome assembly GCA_964428235.1 of uncultured Candidatus Bathyarchaeia archaeon. Taxonomy (GTDB): domain Archaea; phylum Thermoproteota; class Bathyarchaeia; order 40CM-2-53-6; family 40CM-2-53-6; genus 40CM-2-53-6. The sequence goes on from CAYRXJ010000015.1 coordinate 3,940, forward strand.
TCGTCGAGATATTCTTCTCGTTTTTCCTCTTCATCCATTCTGCGCAGACCGCGCTCCTCACGCTGTACGGCGCTAGTCCCCCAATCAGTGGGACGGCTCTTTACCCCGCTCGGGTCGTTGGAACAGATCTTAACGCCTATCAGTTCCCATTCCTAACTGCGACATTCAACATCGACTTCTTCCTCGGCCTCGGGAGCCTGACGATTATCGGAACAAGCACAGTTCTCAAACTTCTCCAACATCAAGGGCTCGTGTCTTCTCTCCTCCCAGGCGTCAAAGAACTCTTCATCTCTCCACCCTACCGCCAAGTCTGGCTCTCAACAAGCAATCAAAACCTCAATCCCCTAGAACACGACCCGGAGACCGCTTCGGACGCCCAGCTACTCGAAAGTTTCGAAAACATCTACAACACTGTTCAGCCGGGAGGAACGATCAACATAATCCTCCCAGCTTGGGCAACCAGCGTAAGCGATAGATTCCAGAAACTCCTGACTTGGACAGGCTTCTCCATCGAAGAGTCAGGTCCAGTCTATCGATCACCAAGCAAGCCAGAGACACAACTCAAACTCAAGAAGCCCCAGACCAAGAGAGAAACTGAACCTGTAGAAACCGCGCCTCCAACAGCGGTGTTATCACAAGAGATAGACACGAGCCCTCTCCCAGATACTCCTCCGCAACTCAGTCTCGCGGTCTCGCCGGACTGGACTCCGGTCAAGATGACCCGTCGGGAACGAATCATGTTGAAAACCGCGATCGCGATCCTTTCGAAACAGGCCGAACCTGTCGTTTATCGAGACCTCCTCAATCAAGTCTACATGGAACTAGTCGAGAAAAAAGTCCCGTTCGACTCCGCTAGGCAGATAGAAACCATCCTGCTCGGACATAACGGTAGAGAGCTCGCATTGATCGAGGAATCGGACCCGCAAGGTTTCAAGACAGCTAAGAAATGGGCTCTCGGAGAAGACAAGTTATCCCCTGATAGCAAGAGCTCAACAATTATTGGAAAAATAACGAGCCGACGCCCCAATGTTCCGTCAGTCACTCGACTCCTGAAGAAATGGCAGAGAAAGCCGCGGTATTCGTCCAAATCAAGCGGTGACGACGATTCTCCTTGAGTTTAGTTCATGAACGGGCTACCGTGGACCCTCCACTCTAGTAACGTGTGGCTTATCGATTCCGGGCATCGTAAACGGCGCAATGGTCCTTGAAATGAGCAACTTGCGAGTCAAGCTCTCAAAAGCCACAACCAAGAAGGTGCCTATTCTTGCGCTAGTTGTCGTCGCCATGTTTGGCATGGTTGCCGGTGTTCTGGCAGCCAACTTGGCGGTCACACCGACATCGAACACTGGAGAGATTGGAACCTACCACACGAGCTCTGGAACCATGACAGTCACCGACAATGGTCTCGGAGTCACCTCGAACACGTCTGCAGCATCAGCATCCGCCACATTTCCAGCCTCTGGAAACAACAACAATGTGAACAACGCCATGACCGCAGGTGACTGGTTTGACAAAGTCACTTTCACTGACACTGCAACTGATAGCACAGCTCACACGGCAACTATCACTATCCGCGACGGAACAGGAGTGTCAGGAACGCTGGTAGCCACGGCAATACTTACACTTACTGGTCCTGGAGCAGCAAGCACAGGCACCATAACCGCATACGTTGACACAGGCCTAACATCATTGACTTCACCAGTAACGGTCTACGTCAACATAACCTAGACCAACCACCAAAATGGGAACTCTGCCTAAGAAAAGGGGCGTTCCAAGAATTTTTTTTCGAACAAACAACGCCGTGATTGGCCCCATTCTAGAAGACCGGTTGGAAACGCGACCTTTAGTCGAAGTCCGCGCTTTTCTCTCAGCTCGTCATTTTCGTTCTAGGTAACTCTCGCTTTGACCGTCTGGCTAGTCCCCAGGCTCGCAAATGTGGACTGCGCGTCAACATAGCCTGTCTTCTCAGTCTTCAACCAGAGCCTACGACCTAAGACCAGCACTGAGATCAGCCCTACAAAGTTTGCGACAGATAACAGAGTTGCATACGGATATGTCGCAGCAATTAGTGCGAGATATGAGAGAATTCCGGTCTTCGCCTGAGCGACGACCACGGTCAGCAAGGTCCCGAAGTAGAAAAGGTTCAGCGCCCCCATGACGATGAGCAAAGGAACAAGCTCCCCAACCGGTATTCCGACATGCGCTACCCCAAGAGCGAGCAGTGCCCAGCCCACAAAGGCGAGAATCGCCATTATGGGCGACATCATCAAGACCTCCATGTCAAACGCTTTCGCAGGTGACATGGACCGCCATGCGTCCCAGTGCTTCAAGCCGGTTTGAATGTTCCCACCGCTCCATCGGATCCGCTGCTTAAACAGGCTCTTCACCTTCGCTGGCATCTCCTGCCAGCTCTCTATCGGAGCCAACTTTGTAGGGATGCCCGCTCTTGCAAACCGCACGGCGAGTTCCGCATCCTCCACGATCGAATTCGGATCCCAGAGACCAACCTGTTCCAGCGCCGATCGACGGAAGAACGTATTCGACCCAGAAAAAGCGACAAACAGTTTCAATGCGTATTTTCCATCGTTTGCTAGTCTGTAAAGGAAGGTCTCGTACGCCGCCAACCTCGCGACAATGCTCTCCTGCAAGTTCAGAGTCCGATGATATCCGTGAACAGCCCCAACTTTCGGGTCGGCAAAATACCGCAGAGCCTTCGTGATCGCCAGGGGCTCTGGAATATCGTCCGCGTCAAATGTGACGATAACTTCTCCAGATGATTGTGCAAAACCATAGTTCAGGGCGTCACCTTTGCCCATGCTTCTGTCCCGGTGGAACACTTTGATCCATGAGAATCTGCGCGCGAATTCCCTGCAGATTTCCAAAGTACCGTCCTTTGACTCGTCCTCTACGATAACAACTTCGAGATTCTCTCTTGGATATTCCAGCCTAGTAATGGCGTCAAGAAGTCTGCCAACCACCTTCACTTCGTTCTTAACTGGAACAAGGATAGATACGTTTGGTGGATCCCAATCTTTTCCAGGTCTTTCGGCTCCGAACCCGTGTCGCTTGTATCTCCATACACCGACCATTATTATTGGAGTCGCATAGACGAAGTAAGCAAGAAAAATTATTGTTAGAGCAATTACGAACCAGTCTGCAAAATTCATTCTTCGTCCCTTCGACTCGGCTTAGGATTCCTGTTTGAAAGCCTATTTAGCATCTTAGAAAGCGCTCGACTAGCCGATGCTCGAGTCTCTGCGACAGGTTCTAGAGTGGAGATACAGAGCAGCAGAGGCGCTCGCCGAGAAATACGCGGTCATAATCCTTGCTGCAGTCCTTACTACAACTGCTTTCCAAAAGGTGACCTTGATCCTCCACACTGATGGAGGAGGGGATCTCCTCGGGGCAGACATTCCTAAGAGCTTGATGCTTGTAACCGGACAAAATCCATATCTGACGAATCCGTGGGCCTCACCATACCCGCCCTTCCTCCTGTTTGTCGTAGGAGGGATAGCCCGACTAACCACTGGAAACGTTCTCCTTAATCCAGTTACAATTGGGCTGATCTCCCAGCATCTCCGAGTTGCAGGGGTGGCTGCTGACGCCCTCGTTGCTCTTCTTGTCTTCTATGGCCTGCGATCGCGAGGCGCAGTTGGATTCACGGCGCTTGTACCGTCAGTTCTTTTTCTAGCGTTGCCATCTATCAGTCTCTCCCCATATTACTGGTTCAACAGCGATGTTTTTGGCTACCCAATTCTTGCCTGCTCAGTGCTGGCTCTGATCAAGCGGCACTATCTTGTCGGATCCATGCTGCTCGCAACCGCGACGATATTCAAGATCCACCCAATACTATCAGTTGTTACAGTTACCGCTTGGCTGATCCGTAACCAGGGATGGAAAAGATCACTTCCTAGCATTTCTGCTTCTGGGTCGATTCTATCCCTCGGACTCGTCCTGCCCTCATTATTGCCGGGATATCTTGAATCGGTTCTCGGGTTCAACCTAGCATCGGGCTTTGGCGCTGGAACCTCAAGTTTCACTCTGATGAATCTGTTTTACGACATTCTTCCATCGTTCTTTCAGTTTTCCTTGCCGATGGGTGTTGAAAATCAGATCTGGCTGGCTATGACAACTGCTATTTTCGTTGCTGTATTGGTGTTCGTATGGTCTAGAGCTCGAGAGTTGACTCCAGTTGACGTCGTTGCTTTGGGACTCTTGGCTTGGATGATTCCTCTGCGCCAGATCTATACTCACTATTTGGTCTGGGCGATCGTTCCCTTCTTAATGCGCGGGAGGCTGCGTCAGACTCTGGTAGTGGGCGTCCTACTGGAACTCGCGAACACTATGGCTTCTTGGTCGTGGGACCTCTCGCCCGACCCCTTCCCAGTCCTTGCGACTGGTTACGGGTTCTTTGCTACTAGTCTGGTGTACTTCTCATGCAGCCTAGCAGCACTAGTCTTCATAGTACGAGAGAAACGATCTTTGAATTTTCTGAATAAGGTCGCGGGTGAACTAAGACCTATCGAGGAGTGTCCGATTCTCCACTTGAGAATCGTTTGAAAACAGATGTGAAAACCTTCTACGGCTGGAAGCCTGGGGGAAGTTGACCTATGGCTTGGTGTGTGAGTGTTCTTTTCTTGACTATTTATAGACAATTCACACGTTCTCGGCTTGAAAAATTGATCCAGACGAGCTAAACACGATGGTTAGCCTCAAGTTGCTGTAGATATCCATGGTCTCCCGTGGATGGGATTTAGTGATTTTCGTCAAGAATTATCAATCCACAAGTCAGCTTTGAATCATTTCCGCTAAAAATGGGTAAAATGATGATCAGCCTGAGCGATCAGGCCGAGAACCTAGTGCGCCACGAAGTCGAAAGAACATACCACGGCCGCGTCGGAGGACTCTCAATCTTCTTCGAGCAAATCCTCCGAGATTACTTCCAGGGAAACGGCAAGTCTGCGAGAGTCAGTCGCATAAAGAACGGCAAATTCTAGTCCACTAGCGCACGAAACGAACGTCCGAGACGGACTGCAATGGATGCCGGAACCATTGTAAATGCAGGCAATTGTCGCCCCAAGAAGTCCCACGGACTTGGAGCAACATACGAGGAACTATGGTCTAAGACCTTTTGATCTTATCTCTAACGCTCTTACGAAGCTAGGAAGTTCTTCCACGCTTCGGACCTCGGTTCGGGCCAACCCTCGGATCCTCTTCCATACCTGAGTATCAGTTATGATTCCGCGGTGAGAGAGCTCTTGATAGAGCCAAGCTTGTAATTCTCCACCCTCTCGATCAAAGTCAGTAAGGAGGACCGCGCGCCTGAATCCATCGAGGCGCTCAATGAAGCTGAATCTTGACTCTCCACGAGCTTTGAGACAATGAATGGTTCCCGTTATTCCGAGTTTTCGGAGCGCTGTTTCATCTCGCCTTCCCTCGACAACGATGGGCACGCCAGTCTTGGATCGCTTTTCGAGATCTTCAAGAATCCGCGTTGTTCTCTCCAATTTCCTCGTATAAAGATCGGTTCTCGGATTTCTTACGCGCAGAGGGTTTCTTCGATGGAATCGGGAGACCATGGTTTGTTATTGCCTCGCTTCTATCCGGCGCATTTGCTCCAATGGTTCAGGGTGCTTCTCGAAGTATTCTCTGACTCCATTCAGCATCTCCGCTAGGATTCGGGCAATGTTAGATTTCAGATCCTGAGGGTGGATACTTCCGTTTGTGTATGACTCCTCGAGCTGTTCATAGCTGGAAAATTCTAGGTCTCCCCCATACTTTTGATCGCGTTCGATCTTGACGATTTTTTCGGTCTGAAACGCGAGAAGACGGAAGTATTCGGCGACCGGATTTCCCTCAACAACTTTCGGCGGACAATATGCCTTACGAATTTTTTCCTGAATAGCCTGCAGACCATCATGTAGCAGTATCGTGTTCTCAGGCTTGCTCTTCGACATCTTCGCCGCTATCGTCCTGCTCAGTTTGGGGTCTTCGTCGAAGCTTCCACGTTCTGATCCTTGGATCCCGGCGAGTCCCATTAGCATCGGAGTGTGAAGTGCAACGGGTTTCCCATAGTGTAGTTTCTCTCCCGCCTCTCTGGCTAGAACGTGGGCTTTTCTTTGATCTATTCCTGCGCAGGCGACGTCAAGGGTCATTTCGAAGATGTCGGCGGCTTGCATGCATGGATAGAATAGGCTCGCAGTCTCGACTTCTTCACTTTTCATGTCACGACCCATGATCGGAAGCGCTCGCATTGCTCGTTGAGTGGTTGTGGCTTTTGCTATTCTGATGACTCGTTCCCAGTAGTTGGGCTTCGCTGCGAGTTCCGAGGCCCAGACGTATTCGACCTTGTCTTCGGTTAGTCCAAGGGCTGTGAAACAGTGTTTGAAGTACTCGCCCGCTGTCTCGATCTTTTCCATGTCGCCTCCGAACTTGTTGTTGATCATGCTGTGCCAGTCGGCAAGAAAGATGATGAAGTGAAAGCCTGCTTGAACGAGTTCTTTGATTTTCGTTCCGCAGACGAGTCCTGTGCCTATGTGCATCATTCCGGGTAGTCTTGATCAGGCTACTTTCCGGAGCACTCAAAGCCCCAGTAGGCACGAGGCATCGTCTTCTCTTCTAGGACCCGTTCCAACTCTGTTCGCTGAATGATCTCTATCGTTCCTTTGGTGGCTAGTTCGAGGCGTTGTTCTTGGTTCATCTGACCCTCCGTCGTCCTCGGTTATCCCCCGGACGCTACTAAAAAGCATCTACCGTTCTTGTTCTCTGGGAGCGGGTTTTGCCTGCAGCCCCTTTTCCGGGGATTCTGTCGCCTGGGTCTCTAACCCCGGGGCCTCATCGTTAAGATCACTGACTTCCCTCAGCCCGGCCTCGCTAAGGACGGCGATTAGCACCGCCGACCC